>CASFRL010000157.1 GCA_949297285.1 uncultured Bacteroidales bacterium | reverse complement strand
CGGCAAGATTTTCTACATGAATGTCTTTGACGAAATTAAGCGTATAAACATGTACGTTTCCGGCATTCTCCGATACATCGTTGCCCGATACGGTAATCGTTACCGTATTACCGCTTATCGATTTGGCAACCGTAGCTCCTTGACCGTCCGATATGGCTTCTATTTGGTCCTCGGTAGGAACGATTCCATCACCTATTATTGTATAATTATAGGTGTTTTTATCAAATCCGTCAACCGCTACGTCTCCGATTTTCAATGATTCTAATTTTGAATTGTAGATAAATTCGATATCATCGGCATATAAGATATTACCGGCTTGGATTGCTTTGCGATCCCAATAATTGGCGGAAGAAATGATTATATTCATTTTTTCAGGGACTTCATCAAGATAATAATCTATGGGTACAGAGATTCGAGTCCAGTCGTTTATGGCTTCGGTAATATTGTATTCTCCTTTAGCTATTAATTGTGCATCTCCGCTTGTCGGTATTTCTTTGCCTAAAATACACAAGTCCTTATTTTGAACCTCTGCTGTTGAAGAAGACGAAGAACTTCCTTTAGGATTGGTTTTTACGGTGGAAGTACAATTCCCTTTCCAAAAATAGGTGAGGATCAACGCATTTTCGGCAGCGGTTACTGTACGTTTGTAATGTCCGACAATGGAATCGGGGCGAAAAGAGAAATCGATACCTCCGACTGTTCCGCCATCACAAGCGTCAAGATCCATGACAGCATATACCCAAGGCACTCCTAATGTAATGTATGCCGGAGTGTTAGAGCCTATAGAACCGACTCCTACAAATTTGTTTTCCATTTTTACAGAGTGACCTGTTTCTTTGGTTCGGTCAGCATCGGGAGTAACAACAATTTCTGTTTTTTGCATAATTACTTTTTGATTAACATTGGAGGCTTCCCATCCTACAGGTTGTGTCCCGGGGCGTAAAAATTGACCCGGAAGAGATCCATTTCCTTTGGTATCGGTTACCCATTCTGCATCAAAATCTCCTTTGATTTGTTGCGCTTGAACATTTATACAACCTGCAATTATACATGCGATTGCAAGCATCATTTTTCGAGTAAACTTATTCATAATTAATGTAATTAAGATTTGATGCAAAGATAGGTCAATAAATACGGAGCATGGTTTTGAATACATTTTTTAACTAAATAAAATATTTATAAACAAATGATTTTGAAAGGAGTAAATTATTATGTAAATAGAGATAAATATCTGTCATTATAGGGGTTTCGAAAAAGTGATTCCGTTTTTGATGTAAAGAAGAAGATATATTTGAAATCACAAATTTTTTTAATATTCGGGTTGGTGAATAAAATATTGAAACTCAATAAGATGAATAAAAGAGCATTTGAAATTAAAAATAGACCAAAACAAACAAAATGTAATATTTTCGTATCTTTTCTTTTGGGAGGAGAGAAGAAAAACTTTCAGAAAAAATAGTACAAATTGTAATCTCTACTTTGCAAAAATCAATTTTTTTTTTATCTTTGCCCCGTCTTACAGAACAATAGCGTGGAAGCATTCTTTAGAACACATAAATATCTGGTAGAGCATGTAAACTCTCCTGTAAAGAGAGAACTGATGCGAGAGATCGATTGGAGTCACCGGCTTATAGGTATCAAAGGTAGTCGGGGAGTAGGGAAGACTACATTCCTGTTACAATATGCCAAAGAGAATTTCGGCACCGATCGTTCTTGTCTTTATATCAACTTGAATCATCTCTATTTTACCGATCGCACTTTAATCGACTTTGCCGACGAGTTTAGGATAAAAGGAGGAAAAACGTTGCTCATCGATCAAGTATTCAAATATCCCGGTTGGTCTGAA
>CASFRL010000156.1 GCA_949297285.1 uncultured Bacteroidales bacterium | reverse complement strand
TAATCAGGAAAATCTTCTCGCTTTTGAGAATCCCGACGGAAAAATCACAATATTGATCGTAAACCGCGATAACCAAGAAAAAAATCTCTCGATCGAAGTAAAAGGCAAATTTCTCAACTTAAAAGTAAAACCAAAATCATTTAATACGCTAAATCTATAATCCTCCTATTTATGACAAAAAAAATGAACTTGATGCGAAAAACGCTGTCAGGAGTGTGTTTATTCATGGCTTTGACGATTCAGGCTCAAAATGAGCAGCCGCTATATAAAGACATGAATGCACCTATACATGACAGGGTTATGGATCTTCTTTCCAGAATGACGGTAGAAGAGAAGGTATCGTTAATGATACACAATGCCCCGGGAATTCCGAGATTGGGGATAGACAAATACTATCATGGTAATGAAGCGCTACATGGTATTGTACGCCCCGGAAAATTTACAGTATTTCCTCAAGCTATCGGGATGGCAGCTACATGGAATCCCGAATTGATTTACAAAATATCGACCGCTATATCCGATGAAGCACGAGGCAAGTGGAATGCTTTAGGGCTGGGAAAGAAACAACTTGACGGATCGAGCGATCTGCTTTCATTCTGGTCTCCGACTGTAAACATGGCCCGTGATCCACGCTGGGGAAGAACTCCCGAAACTTACGGTGAGGATCCTCACTTGACCGGGACACTCGGGTGCGCTTTTGTCAAAGGGTTACAAGGGAATCATCCCCGATATCTGAAAGCTGTCGCTACACCCAAACATTTTGCGGCAAATAATGAAGAGCATAACAGAGCCAGTTGTAATGCCGTGATCTCGGAACGTGATTTGAGAGAGTATTATCTGCCTTCGTTCGAAAAATGTATTGTGGACGGTAAAGCCCAATCGATCATGACGGCATATAACGCTGTCAATGGTATTCCTTGTACGGTAAATACCTATCTGATCAAGAAAGTTCTTCGTGAAGATTGGGGATTCCAAGGTTATGTGGTGACAGACTGCAGCGCTCCGGCATGGATGGTGACCCAACACAAATATGTAAGAGATTATGAAACGGCAGCCGTACTCATGGCCAAAGCCGGATCGGATATGGAATGTGCCGACAACGTCTATACTCAACCGTTATTGAATGCATATTACAATTATCGGGTTAGCGACGCCGATATAGACTCGATCGCTTACCATCTGCTCCGTGGTCGCATGTTACTCGGATTATTCGATGACCCGGAACAAAATCCCTATAATAAGATAAGCCCTGAAAAAGTCGGATGTAAAGAGCACCAAGAGTTGGCATTAGAGACTGCACGCCAAAGCCTCGTATTGCTGAAAAACGAAAACAACTTTTTACCGCTCAACCCCAAAAAGATAAAATCGATCGCCGTAGTAGGTCTTAATGCCGACCGCTGTGAATTCGGCGATTACAGCGGGACTCCGGTCAACGAGTCTGTAACAATTCTTGAAGGTATAAAAAGATTGGTTGGTGATCAAGTAAAAATCGTGCATGCACCATGGGTATCCAGCTCGACAGGTTATGAACCGATCAACAAAAACTTCTTCCCCGACGGATTGAAAGCAGAATATTTCGACAACAAAAATCTGGAAGGAACACCCTCGGTACGTACCGAAGAAGAACTTTTTTATGACCCGGCCAACAAGCCACCCGATCCTTTCCTTCCCAAAGCACCGATGTCGGCAAGATGGACAGGAGACCTTCTTCCGACTGTTTCAGGAGAATATATGCTCACATTAAAAACCGATGACGGTTGCCGTCTTTATCTGGATGACAAAAAACTTATCGACTCATGGGTAGATCGTCCTGCTACTGACGACAAAGTTATGGTCAACCTCGAAGCCGGCAAACGGTATAAACTCAAAGTAGAATATTATGATGGTGGAGGCGATTGCTTTGCCCGTCTTTACTGGAAAGCTCCGGATCTTGACAGCCGTGACCGCATCGACCTGTTCGGTGAGGCCGGAAAGGCCGCTAAAGAGTGCGATGTCACAATCGCCGTATTGGGAATAGACAAATCGATCGAGCGGGAAGGTCAAGATCGCTACACACTCGAATTACCGGCAGATCAACAAGAATTTATTCGTGAAATATACAAGATCAACCCGAAAACCGTCGTTGTATTGGTTGCCGGAAGTTCTATTGCCATAAACTGGATCGATCAAAATATCCCGGCTATTATCGATGCCTGGTATCCCGGAGAGCAAGGAGGGAATGCCGTTGCAGAGGCTTTGTTCGGAAAATATAATCCGGGAGGCCGATTGCCGCTGACATTCTATAATTCGCTGGATGAACTGCCGCCGTTCGATGATTATGCGATTAAAAAAGGACGTACTTATCAATATTTTACCGGTAAACCGCTGTATGAATTCGGATATGGTCTCAGCTATACAAAATTCAATTACAAAAAACTGAATATTGCATCTCAGCAGGATACTATCAATATACAGTTCTCGATCTCAAATACCGGTAAATATGACGGAGATGAAGTTGCTCAAGTCTATGTACAATATCCTGAAACCGGTACATATATGCCGATCAAACAGTTGAAAGGATTTAAACGGGTTCATATCAAAAAAGGACAAACCCAAAATGTATCGATTTCGATTCCGAAAAAAGATCTCAGATATTGGGATGAAAAAACGAGAAAATTTGTAACTCCCGAAGGAAATTATATTTTCCAAATCGGAAGTTCTTCTCAGAAAATCAACCTCCAAAAAACTTTTACATTATAATCAATACAATACAATGTATGCCTATCGTCGGCGAGTATCGTGATTATCGATGCTCGCCGACAATAATA
>CASFRL010000155.1 GCA_949297285.1 uncultured Bacteroidales bacterium | reverse complement strand
AATCCGCTCAACAGACAGGCATCAACATATACCGAATGGATGTCTCCACCACCTTCCCAAACATGGAAATGACGATTTTTCAATATATCTAAAGCTTGTTTGTATTTTTGAGTAGAGATATAAAGTTTTACCAACTGAGCCGTAGCATCGTCTCTCTTTTCTACGGTCTTCTTATTTTTTTCGAGAAGAGCCAAGCGTTCCTTGACCGGTTTCGAAACTTTCTCATACAGCAGATCCAACTCATAAAAATATCGGGGGTCTGTATTATTTTCTTTGATGGCTTTTTCATAACAAGATATTGCTTCCTGCAATTCGTTTTTACGATCATAAGCAAATCCTAAATTACGCCATGCCTGAGATAATGACGGTCGCAAACCGACTGCTTGACGCCACTCCTCGATCGCCACATCTTTCTGATTAAAGAAATAATAAAGATTGCCTAAATAACAGTGACCCGATGCATCCGAAGGATTGCTGTCCAAGGCTGTTTTTAAAATAGAAACTTCTTCTATCCTAAACGGGAAGCAATAATTGTCGGGCAAAGCGGCTGCTTGTACAAAAGTAGATGCGGCTTTGTCGTCTCCTCTCTTCTGCTGATAATATCCCAAATAGTATCCGGCCATCGGATAGATATTTTTTTCGGTCTGCATATAGGCTTCTAAAAGAGAAATCGATTCATCATAAGCGCCCATATTTCCGTAGGCTGCGGCAACTTCCAATACATTCTGGGAAACATTCCCCATAGAACGGGCTTGATTATTTAACCACTCTCCACTAAACGTTCCCGACAAAAATGCCTTTTCGATATTTCCCATATAGTTCAGTTGATCGACATTTTCTAAGGTAGCCAAACAAGTCGCAGCGTCATCCGAACGTCCCAACTTGCGCAAGTAATATGCTTTGGAAACGATTGCTAAAGGATTGTCGGTATTGGTCTTCAACGAACTTTGTATCATTTCCAATGCCTTTTCATAATCGCCTTGAAGTGCGGCAATTTGAGAAAGAGCATAATATGCCGATGTCTGGAATTCTTTCCGCCATGTTGCTTTCCAGAGGTAATCGGCGGCTTCTTTATATTTTTCTTGCTGCTGACATACAATACCTAAATAGTAGAGCGATTCGGCATCTTTAGGAGAAGTATAGTCTTTTGTTACACGGGCAACTGCTCTGCGCAAATATTTCTCGGCTTCGGCAAATTTTGCCTCTTTTGCCAAACGGATGCCGACAACGGTATTTACCCGAGAATCCATCGAGTCGCGTTTCAACGCTTCTCGATAATAATCCATAGCATCCAATGTCGCATTGTGGAACTGATCGATACGCAAACCGGTATTGTATAGCTCTTCAATAGTCTTATATTCAGAAGGATTACGGGGGACTTCAACCGTTTCCGGAAGATCTTTCGGCTCTAATTTTTCTTTTTGATACGACACCAATTCAACCCCATCCTTGGCGACCAACTCTACCCTTATATCTTCATCTTTCATCTCGGGAGCAATAGTAATCTCTGTCACAAACGGGGTTTTAGGGTCGATATCGATATTCTTTTCATAAATAGTTTTTCCAAGATTCTTTACCCGTACGACAGACTGTGGATAGCGCGAAGTGGTATTGAATGCAATTTTTATTTTATCGGTAGCCATGCGATCGATATTCAATGCCGCATTTTTATTGGCAGCCTTGATACCGCCCATTTTGATGGCCGGATACCAATATTGTTTAAATGTTTTTGTCTCTCCGGGGGCTATCCAACTGTAATCGGGCTGATTATCGGAAAATGCGCCTACCATCAATTCCAAGTAATCGCCATCGATTTCGGTCAACATCTTATTCCACATTTCGGCCTCTTTGTTATTTCCCCACAAAAAGAATTTTTTTCCGCCCACGACATGATGATTTGCCACATGAATGGTACCGGCATCTTTTCCGTAATCATAGCCGCCCAAGAAATCATCTTCGAAATTCCAAGCAAAAATAGAGGTCGAGTTCGGATGATTTTTCCACCAACTCAACTCCGTTCCGGTACGATCCAAGCCTCCATAAAAGCCTTTACCAACGGGCCAATCGACAAATTCATTTTTTGCATGCTGTACTCCAAATTGAGTTTTAGGCGGGAATATCACCTGATAGTCTTTGTTGCAATGAACCGATACGTTCGCCCAATAAAGGAACGACTGTATATAAGGGGTCTGGTTGTAAATATTAACCGTAGCTTCGATATATGATTTATCCGGGAACAGCGTCAACCCTACTTCCCATTTCAGCCGATGCCGCAACTCCGTTTCTCCGACCCACAATGTCTTGCTGCCATCACCATTGTCTACCATACGGTAATCGACCGGCAACTGTGATGAAGCCCGATGGTGATGCGGAATGTTCCATTCGACCCCCCCGGACATCCACGCACCGATCATCCCGATCAGAGCGGGTTTGACAACATGCTGACGATAAAAAAAGTCATAATTGGTAGCTTTATCAAATGCCCATAAAATGCGTCCGCCAAGTTCTGGCATAACACACATCTGGGTATATTCATTTTCTAAAATTACCGACCGATATGTCTGGTCATGACGATTATCGGTCATGACATCATACATCGGATAAGGATATACGTGTCCTTGTGCACCTTGGTAAGTACGTCCTGTAAAAAAATAGGGATTGGGATCGGCCGGAGCAACATCATAGGTGGGAAGCACCAAAGGCCGTTCTTCTAATATTACTTGATTTTGTGAAAAAAGCGGGATGCCACAAAACATGCATCCAAGGAATAATAATGTAAACTTGAATCGTATCATGGTATATTTGTTTTTAACAGTCCAAAAGTAACCGATTACCAGGATTCAAACGTACACTATCATTCCTTTGATGTATAATAATATCTCTACATGAATTTCGCTATGGGTTTAAACGTCCTCGTATAGAGGTGATTAACAAATTCATATCTGACAATGTAGCCTCGATGATCTTTTCCGATGCATTTTTTACAAATGCAGGATTATATTTTTTCTCGACAAGCGGTAATTCTGCCGGAATCATAAGATTATCGATATCTTTATTTTTACGTTGCTCAAAGTCACTTGGCTCAATATAATTAATATCATGAACACTAACAATGCATAAGCTGTTTTTATATTCAAAACTCAGCGTATAGAGCATGTATAACGGAAATGTCGTCAATGTAGACCGGGAAATCATCAAATAATCTGCGACTTTACAGGAAAATATTCCAGCTTCATGATTGTTTTTAACCTCCGAGATACTACGATCTTTCGACTCTGCCGTATTTATCCAATAATAAATCGATTGACGGATCTCATCTTTATTGAAAAGAGAAAGGATCGTATCGGCAAAAACCACTTTATCTCCCTTGACCGGAATTTGCTCGAATCTATTTTTTACACTGCTCTGGGCAAAAGAGCACAAGGGCATAAACGCCATAATAAAAATCAACCACTTTTTCATACAAAATATAATTTAAAATCTATTTTTGCCTCCAATAACAACATCAAAAAGATAGAATACTCCATTTTCGACATTATCGAATTTCGGCAATCAATAACCAATCATTTCCTCTTCCCGACGAAGGCGAAGCAATCGTTTGGATACCGGTAGGATCGACCGCACCGGCAACAGATAATTCTCCTGTACGGGGATTCAACCAGCTCAAGGTTATCTTCGACACATCTCCGACTTTATTAAAATCTATTTTCCCGGTTTCTCCATTCGGGAAATAAATCCAAGCGAAACCGTCTCCTCTTAAGGCAACGATTTTATGTTTCGGCGAAGTATTTTCGGATAATATCATATGCTGGTCGGGAGTGCGGGAATCCCAGTCGAACCGGGCCAATAATCGGCGTGCATGTATCAGGTCAAAAGCTCCGGGCAAGTCCATCGACTTTATCCATGTTCCTCCACGGGCAAAACTGATGGGCTCTCTTTCCGGCGTTAACATCTGCCAAATGTCATGGCATCCGTATGTGTGTCCGAAAGATCCGGACAAGAGACTCCAGTACATCGCCTGACGCACATCGACATCGTCAAAGAAACCGAGTTCTTCGGGTTTCCAGCAAACCGGGTGGTTTTCATATCGGGGTTCACCATCCATGCAGGGTTTTACCGGGACAAGGCTATAATCACGACAGATGATTTTCTCGAAAATCGAATAATCGCGTTGCGAATGTCCGGTCTGTGCCATGTTGAAATCGAGCCATTCCGACTCATGGAACCATTGCGATGACGAACACTCTCCTTGCGGATGGAATGTTATCAGATGATTTTTATCGGCGCTCCGCAACCCTTTACCAAGCGCATCCCAAACCGGGAAATTTTCACCACCGCCCAAGCGGTCTCCGCCATTTATCCAAATGATATTTTTAAAATTCCGATAGCGCTTGCCTAACCATTCGCCATAACGATATGCATTATCGGGATTAAAGATAACCGGACCTATTCCCCATTGCTTATTGTTGACCTTATCGCCCCATGTGGGCAACAACCCGATATATAATCCTTTTTTCTCTGCCATGCGAATCACTTTATCGACCCACTTAAAATAGGCTTCATTGGGGGTATCGGGATTGTTGTTTATCAAGGGGAGATTACCGTTCATATCGGGGACGGTCAATCCGCCATATTCGGCCAAAATTACGGCTTGAATAACGGTAAATCCTTTAGCCCGGCGATTTTCCAAATATCGTTCGACCTCCTTCTCATTCAATCGGTGAAAAAGTTCCCATGCCGTATCTCCGATATAGATAAAGGGGGTTCCATCTTCATGTATCAAATAGCGTTTATTGGGGGATACCTGCAATTTCCCATGTTTGAAATCGACAGACTTACCTTTCCAAACATCTTCTTGAGCATATAGTCCCAAAAACGGGATCAAGAAAAAAAGCAATCCTACAACGGTATGTTTCTTTTTCATTCTGATATTAAATTTATTTTGAATATGACTTGTCTTTATTTATTGTTTCGGGTATATCCGTCCCAATCATCTGTACGGAAAGGAGAGGCGGGCAAACCGGCTCCATTATACAGATTGCACACCGGATTGTTGGCCCATGCATACCTTACGGCAACCGGCATTTTCACTTGAGGGCTATATACAAGCACATCCTGACCATCGATACGCGCTTCAGCCCAATAGAATTTATGATCGGGTCCGGCAATAGCAAAACCTTTCAGTTCGCCGCCATCCGAAGTTTTCAATCCACTTTCGACATGTGTAAACCGGATGCGAATTGTATCACCCTCTATCCGATAAGAATCGTACAACGGACCGGAATATTCGATCTTTTCTCCATATACATCGGCCATAGCAATCAAAGCCAGACGGCGTCCTACTTCTTGTTTGTTTTTCGGATGTATATCTTTGGCATCACCGATATCGATCGTTACGGCCATACCGGTATTTTCAAGGTTAAGGGTCTTCAACTGAGCCTCTCTAAGTTCTGCCCAATCAGATTCCTCGGGATTTTCTTTGATATCTGTATATGCGGCCAACTGCACAATATAAAAGGGGAAATCGTTATTCCAACGACGACGCCAGTCTTGAATCATCACCGGTAGCAAATCGCGATATTGATAGGCTCTCCATGTATTTGCCTCTCCTTGATACCAGATAGCTCCCCGAATAGTATAAGGGATAAGCGGATTTACCATTGCATTGAACAATACGCCCGGATGATATGGGTCGTTGTAATCTTGAGGAATAGGATCGAAGTTTTTCATATCGATGCTTATATTGTATTTCCAATCGCCGGCCAAAGCAATCGAGTTTCCGTCCGACAGCGTCAACTTCAAGTCTTGCTTATCTCCATAAAAACCGCCATTACCGCCGCTATCCAATACTCTTACGGCGATTACATTATCTTTTTCTTTTACCAGTTTTGCCGGGACTTTATAGTTTCGGGATGTTCCATACTTGCCTCTTCCGATCTCTACACCGTTAAAATAGGTAATGTCATCGTCGTCTATGCCTCCTAATGAAAGAAGCAACTCTTTGCCTTTCCACGACGCAGGGACATCGATGTGTTTTCTAAACCAAATCAAACCGTCAAATCCGGGAAGTCCCTGTTCTTCCCACAAACCGGGAACATGCATCTGTTTCCACGCAGAGTCATCCAAAGAAGGATTAAACCATTTCCCTTTATGCATGCCGATATCACTGGCTGCAAACTTTTCGTCCCATGCTTTTTTCTCGGCAGCATAATTTTTTCTCAATTCAGCAATTTCAGGTGCCTTATTTTCGATCTGGGTAGCGGCATATTCAAATGAAGGCATAGACTTCAAGGCCTCTGTACTTGTCCACGCTTCGGCAAAAGTTCCGCCCCATGACGTATGAATAAGACCTACCGGAATATGATATTTTTCGTACAAATTACGGGCAAAGAAATAGGCGGTTGCCGAGAATTCCGGAATCACAGCCGGAGAACAAGGGTTCCATCCTGTCGCCTGACAATCATCGAGCGGTGTATAAGCCGTTGCCCGACTTACTTGAAACAGACGGATATTCGGATAGTTGGCATTTGCAATTTCCTGTTCATAATTTTTGATTCTCCCCCAACCGGCCAAAGGCATCTCCATGTTGGATTGTCCTGAACATAACCACACTTCGCCAAGCATTATGTTCTGAAGTGTAAGAGATTTTCCATCAGAGATCGTTATTTCATAGGGCCCTCCATAAGACTGTGTTTTCACAACGACTTTCCATTTGCCATCTTCTCCGGCAACAGTCTTATAAGATTTTTTATCCCACGAAGTTTTTACTTGCACGGTTTTACCCGGTGCGGCTTTCCCCCACAAGGGAACATCAGCATTCTGCTGCAAAACCATGTTATCTCCGAAAATTACCGGAAGTGAAACTTTTGCTTCGGCTTCAATGTTCACATACAGAGAACAGCAATACAACCATAAAATACAAATGAATAACTTTTTCATGATAGTCAATAACTTTTTCATGACACTTAAATTAACATATTTAAGTTACAAATTTAACCTTAGCCGATATTTTTCATGTATGCAATTGTATCTAAAATGTATTAGTAAATGTCCTATGACAGATTTTAGGCACGTTTTTCAAGAGACATACAGAAAAAACAATGTGTTTGAAATTCTGCATAATGCAACCGCTTAATATCTCCCCAAAAGGTATTTCGATAAATTCACCCGAGGCTAAGATAATGTTTTTCCTTGAAAGAAGCAATATACAGAATCGTCACTCCTTTGACAATTTAACATATATCCACTCTATAAAATCGAACAATCCGTTTATTTCGAGATCGGTCTTTCCTTTTTTTATCAAAAGCGCACTCTTGACAATTTTGTCTCGTAAAAGTTGCTTTTTATGGTTAGACGATGTTACAGAAAAATAAAACGCGACATAACTGAACAATAACTTCTCTGTTTTGAGACAAAAAGGGTAATGTCTTTTGATATAATTGATCTCATGCTGACAATATTCATGGTCTTTCAACTCTATCCCGACTACGACATTGATCAACCGGCTAATTCGGAATACGGTATTGTTATATATCTCACTTGTATTCAATATCTTGTTTGTGTATCTTTTTGCCTCACGCCACTTATGCTTTAAGCTATACACGACAGATATGCATAAATAGATGCCAAGAAGATCGTGCGATCTCAAAATGTGTGAATTATTTTTACAAAAAGGAATGACAACATTCTCGACAAAATCCCCGACGGCTTCGGTATTTCCTGATTTTATCCAAACGATCATACGATATTTGTGTGCGATGCCGACTGTTTTAATGTTAAACTCCAATGGATAATCTTCGGAAACCAGATTCTCCAACTTATCGATAAAGAAAAAGGCATCTTTGTATAAATGCTCGACTATCAGGCTCTTAATAATTCCTTTTATAGCCATCGAATAATATATCGGAGGATTTAATATTTGATATTTATTATTTTCGAACAAGACGATCAACTCTTTAAAATATTTTACCGCAAGTTTAGATCTGCCGATATGCAAATAATAGGAGGCTTGAAACAGGGTGTGCAATTTTTGGGTCTCGACCCGCTTATGGGTATGCCTCGACATTAAATACAATTCGCCCAGAACAAGATCTTTCAATTCTTCAGGCTGCATTTTATCGGCAAACATCGTCCGATACCTCAACACATCATATAGTTGAAAATGTACATTGGTATTGCGACACGACTTCAGAATCTCATTCATCTGAAAATATTCATTTATAAGAGACTTCTCATCTGTAATATTGATAAAATCGAGCGTTCTGGACAACTTTAACTTGAGTTGTATAATCAATTGGCTCAAAACATCGAACTCATACAGCTGCGCCATCTTTTTCGCATTGTCCAATTCATGGAAAGCAGAGGCATGCAGCCCACGCTCAAATAATATCCCGGCTTTGGTTACCGACTGAAACAGCCTATATTCCGTATCATGTTTACTTCTTAAAGACAATAAACAATCTATAATAATTTCATAAAGGTATTTGGCTATTATCGACGGATGCTGTTTTATATTTCGGGTTTTGAATATATCGTATACCTCATCTACCGTATTCCCCTGCTCGATAAGGTCGAACAATGCCATATAATCTTTACTCCCTTGCTGGATTTGCGCATATAAACGGAAATATCTTTTTTCTGATTTCGATAAAGAATTGACCAGTATTATTACCTGTTCGAGCTTATTATACTTATTCATAAAATATTTATAATTAATATATTATAAATTATATTCATAACAAATATATGATTTGGGATTTTCTTTTACAAGTTTTTTTATCAAAAAAGAGTCCCATCTATATCACTATATTTACCCAACAAAGGATGCGGCCCGGCAAAGTCAAAACTTGAAAACTCTCTTTTTCGTTTGCCTCTGCACTCGCCTCTCCCTATATTTGTTAATCATAAATTTCAATAACGGATACGATGAAAAAACAAATCTTAGTAATAGGAAGCAGTAATACGGATATGGTGATCAAAGCCCACAGTCTGCCTTCTCCGGGAGAGACTGTTTTGGGAGGGAATTTTCTGATGAACCCCGGAGGAAAGGGCGCAAATCAGGCCGTAGCCATAGCCCGATTAGGCGGAAATGTCTCTTTTATCTGCAAAACGGGGAACGATATATTCGGACATCAAGCCCAACAACTTTTCGAGGAAGAAGGAATCGATATATCATACATGTTTTCCGATATGGACAATCCCTCAGGAGTGGCGTTAATCACGGTCGATGATAATGCCGAAAACTGCATTGTAGTCGCATCTGGTGCCAATGCCAACTTGTCACCTTCGGACCTTAAACAGGCAGAGAGTGCAATCGAAGATGCCGACATATTGTTGATGCAACTCGAAATACCGATTGAAACGGTCGAATATGCGGCCCAAAAAGCCTCACGTTTAGGGAAAAAGGTGATCTTAAATCCGGCTCCGGCAGCCTCCTTGTCGTCTGAGTTATTACACAGTTTATATATGATAACGCCCAATGAGACAGAGGCCGAAATCATATCGGGCATCAAAGTTTACGATGAGCACACGGCTTCTCAAGCAGCCCAAAAGATTCAACAAATGGGTGTACCTAACGTAATCATCACATTGGGGTCAAAAGGCTGTTATGTGCACTCGAAAGAGTTTTGCAAACTTATTCCGGCCTTTAAAGTGAATGCAATAGATACGACTGCAGCAGGCGATGTTTTCAATGGAGCTCTGGCCGTAGCCTTATCAGAAGCCTATTCTTTAGAAGATGCCGCACGTTTTGCCTGCAAAGCATCGGCTATTTCGGTCAGCCGCATCGGCGCACAATCTTCTGTACCGTATCGGACAGAGGTAAATATTTTTAACGAATAAACGACACACAATATCGGCTTCTGCAGGGGGACGCCTCATCTGCGACGATATAGACAAAAGTAAAATTCTCATGATCAACAGATGGGCCATTGAAAAAGATCGGTTATTTTTCTTTAGCGATCTGTTCCTAAACATAGAAAGCCAATATTCACGTCATAAAAAAAATATAATACATCAACCTAATAAATTTAATACCTTATGTACATTGTTCAAGACTATTATTTAGCAGTATTGTTCTGCGTAATTACGATGTTTTGCTGGGGATCGTGGGGAAATACTCAAAAACTGGCATCGCGCACATGGCGCTATGAATATTTCTATTGGGATTATGTCATAGGCGTATTGTTATTCTCTATCCTTTCGGCTGTGACCTTGGGAAGTTTCGGAGAAGAAGGTCAAAGTTTCTTGGCTAATTTATCGCAAGCCAGCACTCAATCTTTGGGCTACGCATTTTTAGGCGGAATCGTATTCAATGCCGCCAACATCTTATTATCTGCGGCAATCGCAATTTGCGGAATGTCGGTTGCATTTCCGGTAGGGATCGGGTTAGCCCTGGTTTTAGGGGTACTTGTCAACTATTTCGGTGCAGCCAAAGGAGATCCGGTATTTATTTTTACGGGAGTCGCCTTTATTACAGTAGCAATACTTTTAAACGGACTGGCTTACCAAAAAGCACTCTCTGCAACACGCAAGCTATCGCCCAAAGGCCTGTTTATCTCGGTCATGGCAGGATGTATCATGGCCTTTTTCTATCGTTTTGTAGCAGCCTCGATGGACTTGACAGATTTTGCTAACCCGGCTGTCGGAAAACTGACACCTTATACCGCTGTCTTCATTTTTTCTTTAGGGGTATTCGCCAGTACATTCATTTTCAATACAATTGCGATGAAACATCCGGTAGAAGGCGAGGCGATCAACCTTTCTGGATATTTTAAAGGAAATGCAAAAACCCACTTAGTCGGAATCTTGGGAGGTATTATCTGGTGCATTGGTCAATCACTGAGCATGATCGCTTCAGAGAAAGCAGGAGCAGCCATTTCATACGGATTGGGACAAGGCGCCACATTAGTCTCGGCATTATGGGGAATTTTCATTTGGAAAGAGTTTAAAGATGCCCCGGCAATATCCAACCGACTCAATATATTTATGTTCATCACATTCATTATAGGATTAGGATGTCTGATTTATGCCGGAGCATAATTTCAGATTTCAAAAACCACCAATATTTAATACCATGCTTAGATTTCTTTTGACGTTATCGTTCAGTTTGCTTTTCTTCCATACCGAGGCTCAAAAACAAAAGGTATGGATCGATGCCGATACCGGAAACGAAGTAGACGATGTCTATGCTATTGTCCGCTTGTTGTACCAATCCGACATTTCGGTAGAGGGAATCAGTTCTGCCCATTTCAATAATCCGGATTTACTGGTTTTTGACAAGTGGAATCAATACGACACCAAAAATATTTCGACAATTGATATCAGCCAACAACTCAACGAACATATACTTTCGTCGCTGGGAATCAAACGCATTTTGTGTTGTAAAGGAGCAGACAGGCAGATCGGACGTGCATGGGGAGGGCTCGATGCACGTCCTTCGGCCGCAGTCGATGCATTGGTAAAGTTGGTAAAATCGATGCCAGAGGGTGAAAAATTGGATATTATCTGTTTAGGAGCATTAACCAATATTGCCTCGGCAGTTATTCTACATCCCGAGATTATCCCTCATATACGATGTTATATACTTACCGCACAGTATGACAGTTCTCATAAAATATGGAACAAGAACGAATTTAATGTCCGAAACGATCTGAATGCTTTTGATTACTTAATGGAACTCAAAACAATAGATCTGACAATCATGCCTACCACGACGGCTCTCCCCTTTCGTTTTGAGAAGAGTGATACTTTCGAAAAGTTATCGGCCGATATACCGGCTTACCGTTTGCTGACAGAACGCTGGGAAGAGACAGAAGCGACAAGCATGGAACGTATCTTATGGGATCTGGCTCTTGTCGAGGCTTATCTCTGTCCCAACTTCACACAAATCGAATATCGAAATGTTCCTCCCGAAAACGGGCAAAGAGAGATAAAAGTATATACGAAAATCGATTCAGAGAAATTGAAATCAGATTTCTGGAAACATTTATCATGCATTCAATAAAAATTTTTTTCCATAACCTAAAAAAACATCCGAACACTTTTTACCGTGACAAAGAGCAAGATACCTTTCCATGGTTAGGCAAGATTATATTACTTATGTGCAATCCGAGATTCTTATCGTGATAAAACATAACTATTTTTTATAACTTTGCTACCGATTCATTATGGATTATGCGATAAATACATGAAAAGATCGTTTTCTCTTTATCCGAATTTATCGGACCGACAACGATAGTGCTACCTTTCTCCGCCAAAGGACTTATCGACAAACTGCATCTGTGCATCAACAATGGCATAAGATTATGCTATTTGTCAAATTATTTTAACCTCAAAGTCATTACTTGAGGCCACTATTCGGAGAACAAATCTATATATGTTTATTTCCATTTTGGGATCAAAGATATTTAGAAATACAAAATCAGAAATCATCCGGTAAAAATATCATGAAAAAAATAATACTTTTCTTATTACTTTTCCCGATCATGTATTGCGAGGCTCAACACATGAGCATCGTAAACTATACTACCAATGATGGACTTTCCGATAATTTTGTCAACAGCATATACCGAGACAGTTTCGGATATCTATGGATAGGAACCTCCTATGGACTGAACCGATTCGACGGATATTCATTCGAACACTTCTATAGCAGCACATTAAACAACAAAGCTATTTGCTCTAATTTTGTAAACCATATTGTAGAGGACCAAAAACACAACATCTGGATATCGACAGATGAAGGGATTTGCGTCTTCGACTATAATACGCAACAAATAAATACGATAAAAATGCCCGATAACATGTCGTCATGTTTTGTACAGAAAACACTGCACAAAGGGCACTTCCTCTATGCGGCAACCGACCATGGTATTATCATCTACGATAAAAGAGATAAAAGCAGCTATATCCTGAACATCGGACATCTCAGGAATGAACGGATTCACGACATAGCAATAGACCACAATAATTATCTTTGGTTTACTTTCCAGGAGTATGCCATAAAATACGATTTTAGAAACGGGAAAAAGAAGTTTTACAAAACCGAAAGAAACAAACATTACCTAAATGACGAATTGCAACTGAATCTGACCGTCGACCCAACGGGTGGTGTGTGGCTGACAACATCGGACGGATTATTAAAATATGACCCGGAACAAGATACCTTTATCAAAGAGGCAAATACGGAGGGAAACATATCGATTGCCATTCAGGATTCAATTATCTGGATCGCAAGTTGGGAATCGGGTCTGGTCAGATACAACCAGAAAAACAAAGAGACTCTATTCATGTCGAACTACAAGAATCCGAAACAAGATATCGAATTCAGCTCCTTAGGGTGCGCAACAATAGATCAAGATCATATTTTATGGGTAGGTGGCGTCAAAGGTGTGACCAAATGTATATTACAGGACGAAACAACAACTTTTTGGAAAATCAATAACCGTACGCAATATAACTCTACACATGAGATTCTGCCGTCGGTAAAGAGTATCTTGACCGACCAGGATAACAATTTATACATAGGGACCGAAAACGGAATAAAGAAAATAGATCCGAAATCAAAACAGGAAGAATCCTATTACAGTATCAATCATATTTCGCAAGAAAAATTGAATAACCACGTATTATCTTTATGCGAAGATAATCAAGGGACGATTTGGGTCGGAACTTTATCGGGACTGAACATCTTAGACAAAAAAAATAACCGATATTGTTACTTCTCGAATAAAGAAAAAGACAATTATCTGAAAAGCAATCAGATATGGAATATGAAAAAAGATATAACCGGAACAATGTGGATAGGAACCCGAATGGGTCTGTTCCGTTTTAATCCGATAACCCGCGAATTTACGAGTTTCTTTACCAATCCGAAAGACAGCAATTCGATTAATGATAATCGAGTCACATCGGTTTTGCCTGTAAATGAAGACATCGTCTATGCCGGAACCAAAAATGGGTTGGCGCAAATAAGTATGTACAAAAACACGATTACCCGATTTGTACACGACGACAAAGACAGCTCATCTCTAATATCGAATGCAATAAATTATATCATCGAAGACCATGAAGGGAGAATATGGATACTCAGCGATTTAGGCCTTCAGGAATTTATCCCGCAAAAAGGGAGTTTCGTCACTTTTGCCCCCTTAAAGGAGAAACGCCTGCTACAAGCGGCTATCGATAAAAACGATTTTTTATGGATATTGTCTCAGAATGATATTTACATATTTGACCCTTCTCAAAACAAACTGATAAACTTTCCCAATATCGCAGAGATAAAAAAGAGAAACATTTTTTCGATATACAGCAATAAATCGGGCTATATATTTTTGGGTGTAGAAAACGGAGTATTCTCGGTCGATCCGGAAAAACTATCGAGCAACGTCACCATTCCTCCCGTAAATCTGCAATCGTTCACTTTATTCAATAAACCGCTGATTCCCGGTGAAAAAGATTCGCCATTGAAGACAAACATCAATCAGACCAAAGAAATAAAGTTGAATTATAAGCAGAATTTCTTCAATATAGATTTCGTTGCCATCGATTTTATTGCTCCCGAACAACTTATATATGCATATAAATTGGAAGGGTTCGACAAGAACTGGGTCATCGCCCAAAACCGAAGAACGGCATACTATACAAAAGTTCCACCGGGAAAATATACGTTCAGAGTCAAAGCCATGAGCAATACCCTGCAGAACGAGGGTCCGGAAAGGACATTGGAGATAATTATCACTCCTCCGTTCTACAATACGATATATGCTTATATCGTATATGGCATTATCATCATTTTAATCCTCTATTTCTTCAGACGATACACAGTTATCCAGGTCAACGAAAAAAACAAGTTGGAAAAGAACCTGCTCGAACAGAAAAAGGAGAAAGAGGTCTATAATGCCAAAATACAGTTTTTCATGAATATATCTCATGAATTCAGAACACCTTTAACCCTGATTATCGGTCCGTTGCAACAATTGTTGAATAGCGAAAACGATCCGCATAAGAAAACGATCTTATCTTCTATTTCCAAAAATACAAATCGGTTGTTGTTATTAATAAACCAATTACTGGAATTCCGGAAAACTGAAACCGGAACTCTGCAACTGAAAGCCTCGGAAAATAACATCGTTGCTTATTGCCGGGAAATTATCCATACATTCAATGACATTGCCGACCAAAAAGGGATTGCATTGATCTTTAAACCTCAATCGGAAAATATACAAGTATGGTTCGATTTAGACATGTTCGAAAAGATCATGTTCAACCTTCTTTCCAATGCTTTAAAGTTTACGCCACAAGGAGGCGAAATCTCGGTATATATCGATAAAGGCCTCCAGCAAGAACAGATCAACCGGAAAAAACTGGGTATCTTTAATGACGCGGTCACAAAACAGATCGAAGCTGTGGTGGTTACCGTAAAAGATACAGGAATAGGTATTCCTAAAGATAAATTAAACAATATATTCGACAGATTCTACCAGATACAATCATCCAAAACCGAGGGTACCGGAATCGGGCTGTCTCTGGTGAAAAATCTTATCCTGTTACACCATGGAACCATTTCCGTTAAAAGTGAATTGGGGAAAGGGGCAGAGTTTACATTTACTTTTCCGTTAGGAAACCAGCACTTGTTGAAAGAACAAATCGTAAACCAAAGTATTGAGAATTATGTTGTGCAGATGAACCCGGACGATATGTTATCGCCAGACCTCTCGATCGGAAATAATCCGATTGAAATAGCCTCCGATACAGACAAGCCGTTGGTCTTGGTTGTCGATGATAATAAAGAGATTATCATGTATATCAAGAACAGTCTCCAATTAAAATTTGAAGTCATCTCGGCCAGCAACGGAGAAGAAGGTCTGAAAAAAGCAATCCGATCTATTCCGAGTATTATTTTATGCGACATAAACATGCCCGTCATGGACGGAATCGAATTGACGAAAAAGATCAAAGGGAATGAGTTGACCAATCACATTCCGGTCATTCTGCTTACGGCCTACACTTCTGAAGAAGATCAGATCGATGCCTACTCATATGGTGCCGATGATTTTATTACCAAGCCCTTTAATATAAAACTTCTGGAGATTAAGATGGAAAACATTTTGGCCAGAGAAAAAGAAATCAGGAAAAAATTCAAACAGGAGGCTATATACGATAACGTGATCGAAGAAAATTCTTCAAACACAGGCGACAACGATATGTTTTTATCGACTCTGAACAAGTTTATCCATGATAATATCACAAATCCAGAGCTCGACGTGGATTTAATCGCCAAAGGGCTATACATCAGTAGATCGCAACTATACAGAAAAGTTTCTGCATTAAGTGATTTTTCGGTAAAAGAGTATGTTAAACTGTATCGATTGAGCGTAGCCGAGTCTCTGTTGCATAAAAAAGACATACGCATTTCTGAAGTTATGGACAACACGGGATTCAATAACCGGTCTTATTTTGTAAACAGTTTCAAAAAGATATACGGAATGACCCCTTCGGAATACAGAGAACATATTGCCAAAGGAAATTCTTCAGATGAGCCTCAATAAAAGATTTAGGAAGGGGTTCGTCTTTTCTTGAAGTTTTTATGACACACGACTATCTCAATAAAACAAAACACCGGCTATACTTTACGATATAGCCGGTGTTCTCGTTATGACTGCCTCATTAAGGCATCACTTCAACAAAGAATCCTCGATTTTTCTTTTCAGTTCGTGTTTCGGCATTACGCCTGAGATCATATACGGATCGCCCTGCAAAGGAGCAAATAACAAGGTCGGGACTGTGCGAATACCGAAAATCTCGGACAACCGCTCCTCTTTATCTACATCGACCTTATATATATTTATCCGATCTTTATACTCTTCGGCCAACTCTTCGAGAACAGGGCTTAAAGCTTTGCACGGGCCACACCATGTAGCAAAAAAATCTATCAACGCCGGTTTGTCACCCTTATAAGCCCATTGCTGAGGAAGAAGATCAAGAGCAACGACTTTTTCTGAAAAATCTTTTTCATTTAAATGGATCACAGACATAAGCACTCCTTTCTTTAATTAGATTGTTTTACCCAATTTACTTTCAACACTCTCTTTCGAAAGTTTTTTGGTACAGAAGAACCAGTCATAACAATGTTGATCTTCACTCTGGTTCTCCATCCGTTCCTTGGCTACACCACACGAACCTGCCGTAGGAATGATCACATCATCTCCGGGACGCCAGTCTGCCGGAAGTGCAACGCCAAAATTATCGGAAGTTTGCAAACCGATAAGGACTCTCTTTATCTCATCGAAATTACGTCCTAACGACAACGGATAATACATGATTGTGCGGATAATTCCCTGCGGGTCGATAAAGAATACTGCACGAACAGCGGATGTAGAACTTTCTTGAGGCTGTATCATCCCATAAAGTTTTGCCACATTCATTGTTATATCTTCGATAAGCGGGAATTTTATTTCTATATTTTTCATTCCCTTGTAGTCGATCTTATCTTTGATTGTCCGAAGCCATGCAATGTGACTGTACAGGCCATCGACAGAAAGTCCGACCAACTGACAATTCAAGTCTTCAAAATCTTTTGCCATCTTACCGAATGTCATAAACTCTGAAGTACATACCGGTGTAAAATCGGCCGGATGACTAAATAAAATAATCCATTTACCTGCGTAATCTGACGGGAAATTGATTCTACCTTGAGTGGTTACTGCTTCAAAAGAAGGTGCTTTTTCGCCGATTCTCGGCATTACATTTACTTGATTTTCCATAATTACATCTATTTTTTAATTAAACATTTCCTTTTTGTATGACAAAGATATAATGACAAAATTTATAAATCAAACAGATATTTTCTATCTTTGTATTGATAAAATCTATAATATATGACAATACAGCAAATGGAATACATCGTGGCGGTAAACAGATACCGACATTTTGTAAAAGCATCTGAAGAGTGTGGGGTTACACAACCTACGTTAAGTACGATGATACAAAAATTGGAAGAAGAACTGAACGTAAAAATTTTCGACCGAAATAAACATCCGATAGAACCGACTAAAACAGGAGAAAGAATTATCCGTCAAGCAGAAATAGCTCTGCACGAAATTCATCGGATAGAAGAAATGGTGAATAACGAAACCCAAATTTTATCCGGGAACATTAGAATCGGAATATTACCTACGATAGCGCCCTATCTGGTTCCCCGTTTCATATCGCTATTCAAAAACGATTATCCCGAAATTACTCTTTCCATCTCAGAAATGAAAACCGATAATATCCTCTACAATCTCGAGAATTCATTACTGGATATGGCGATCGTATCGACACCGATCGAAAAAAGCGGAATTTTGGAAATACCTTTATACTATGAAAAATTTGTGGCATATTTCTCGCCCGAAGAATCTTGTAAAGATATCGATTTGAATGCGGAAAATATGCCTACCGAACATTTATGGGTACTTCAAGAAGGACATTGTTTTCGAAAACAGATATTCAATTTTTGTGGTAAAACATCGACTCATAATACAACTTACGAAGCCGGAAGTATCGAAACTTTAATAAAGATCGTCGACTATAACGGAGGGTATACCGTCATCCCCGAACTCCATCTGCCGTTTTTGTCCGAGGCGCAAAAAGCCAATATACGAGAAATCTCGTCCCCAGCTATCCGTGAAATTTCGATAATCATCCGTAACGATTACATTAAAGAACGTATTATCAATGCCGTAGCCGACACGATCAAAAAAATTATTCCACATCATATGCTGAACGAGCGTTTAAAGAAATTCTCGATCAAGCTATGACCACGCTATTCATAACTTTTGTGAAAATACACCTCAAAAATGGCTATAAAACATTAATTTAAAAACAAATATTTACATATTTTAATAAAACAGAATTAAACTATTTGTCTCCTATACGTCAAAATATAGAATCAAAATATAGGAAGCCATTCATGGACATAAAAAAATGGATATTCAGGACCAATAAAGACGGATATATCAATCGAGAAAATGAAAAACTCGAGAATATAGCCATGATCGTATTTTTTATACTTATCCTGATAATCTTCATCATATTAATAATCAACGTTCTATTCCAGCAACCACAAGAGACAGGTACATTTTCTCCCTATATATAACAAGAGCAATGAATAATCTCCGGCTAAAACAATTATGATACACCTATCTAAAACTACGATGAGAATCGTTATAAAATATACATATATATTTATTTCAAACAAAGTCGGAGATTATTTTCTACTATCCGTATTAAATGGGGATATTTCTTAAGATTTATGAGAATTCGACGGTAAAAAAATTTGTTTTTCAAAAAAAAACAGAACAAAAAAAATAGAAAATCGTGTCAGATAAAAATTTATTTATATATTAGCCACCGAAACACTATAAATCTAATGCGTATGAATAAGGAAAAATACATTATAGAGTATAGCCTGAACAACGTATCTCCTTCGGTCTTATGGACCTATGTGGGAACAGTTAGCGGATTGGCAGACTGGTTTGCCGACAATGTTACTGCCGACGGTAAAGAATATACGTTTTTTTGGAACAAAATACCCCAAACAGCACATCAAATCGGATACAGGTCGGGGGTATTTATCCGGTTCCGTTGGGACGAAGAAGAGTCTGATATAAAATCATATTTCGAATTTCGTATCAATGTAATAGAACTGACCGGAGACGTTATTCTCGAAATTACCGATTATGCATACCCCGATGAGAAAAAAGACAGCATAGATTTGTGGAATCGACAAATCTCTTTCCTCAGACAACGTTTAGGTGCATAAATATTGCCTCAGAGATGTAAAATGTTTGGTTTTTTACTAAAAATCAAACATTTTACATGTCAATCTGCCGTTTGATATAATCGACAAGCATTTCAGCATCTCAACGGCATTCATTTGGGAGAACTTCCGATAATGGTTTTTATGAATGCTTAATATCTTAAATTCATTTTTTTGCACTACTTTTGCGATACAAAGTTAAAAGTATGTTTCGTATCAAAAGATTATATCTTTTTATCTTACAGACATTCTTACCTTTATTTCTGATGACATTTTTCATCTGCCTGTTCATCATCCTGATGCAGTTTCTGTGGAGATATGTCGACGAAATGGTGGGTAAGGGAATAGAAATGCCGGTACTTGCCGAGCTATTTTTTTATGCGGCCGTTACCATGGTACCCATGTCGCTACCGTTGGCATTGCTATTGGCTTCGTTGATGACTTTCGGGAATTTGGGTGAACGGCTTGAATTATTAGCGATAAAGGCTGCCGGCGTATCACTCTTGCATATCATGCGACCTCTGGTTATTGTCATTACATTGATTGCGATCGGGGCATTCTTTTTCCAAAATAACATACTCCCCAAGGCACAGGTAAAAATGTACACACTCCTTTACTCGATAAAGCAGAAATCGCCTGAACTTGATATTCCCGAAGGGGTATTCTATGACCAGATAAGCGGTTATAATCTTTATGTCAAAGAGAAAGACCGAAAAACCGGGATGATGAAAGATTTAATGATCTATGACTTATCCGGAGGATTCGACAATGCTATGGTTATTTTAGCCGACTCAGGAAAACTTAAACTGACCGAAGACAAGCAATATCTCTTTCTTACGTTATACAGCGGCGAATCGTTCGAGAACCTGAAAAGCCAAAGGACCGCAGTAAATAGTGTACCCTACCGACGTGAGACTTTCTCTACGAAAGAGATACTGATCCCTTTCGATGCCGGATTTAACCGCATGGATGACGGTGTCATGCAAAATCAATATATCGGTAAAGACATGCACGAGCTAAGGACCTCGATCGATTCGATGACATTAAGAATGGACAGTATCGGAAACAGTCTCGGTAAAGAGCTCACCAACTCGGGCTATTTTACCCTATACAATAATGAACAACCGGACAGCTCTTTATTAAAAGAGAACAAGACTCTAACTTTGAACATCGACAGTATATACGCATCGGAATCTTTACAACAAAGAGAGTCGATGTTGAGCCGGGCTGTATCAAGAGCCGAATCGGTGCGCCAAGATTATGAATACAAGAGTATCCTTTCTGACGGAGACCAACGCATCATCAGACGGCACGAAATGGAGATGCACAAGAAATTTACCCTATCATTTGCCTGCCTTATCTTTTTCTTCATCGGTGCGCCTTTAGGTGCAATTATCAGAAAAGGAGGACTTGGAACCCCTGTCGTCGTATCGGTTTTACTGTTTATATTCTATTATATTATAGACAATTCGGGCTATAAAATGGCACGAGACGGACGCTGGGAAGTGTGGGAAGGTATGTGGTTAAGCTCGGCAGTACTGCTTCCGTTAGGTATTTTTCTTACCTACAAGGCGGTAAATGACGCCGACGTATTCAATAAAGACCTCTATCTGAATTTTATCTACAAACTGATCGGATTGAAAGAGGCCCGACACCTTACCCTGAAAGAAGTCATCATCGATGAAGTCGATATAAATGAGGCCGAAAAACGGATAAAACGAATAGACGATCTTTGCGCCCAAATGCAGAAAAATACAGGGAATAAACGACAATCCTATTTCCAATACTGGACGCGGGGATATGATAAACAACTGCTTCGCACTTTAAAAACCGAAGTAGACAATTGGGTAGAATATGCACAAAATACCCGGTCTCAAATATTAATCAGCAAATTGGCGAACTATCCCGTCCTCCGCATGTTGCTATTATATCAGCCATGTCGGATACGTTGGGTAGGAATTATCTTGGCGATATTATTCCCGATATCTATACCGATATATATGATCGGATGCTGGGAACAACGCCGATTGCGGCAGGAATTACAAACCATAGCCCAAACGAATAAAGAAGTCCTTGCTATTATTCGGGAAACCGAGCAAGAAGATTCGACAAAGTAATTTCAAATATTTTTTAATCCAACTGTTCCGGGAGCAGTCTATCCGGAATACTAAATATAAAAGTTATGACTGAAATAAAGTTGAATACAATAGAAGAGGCAATAGAGGATTTCCGGGAAGGAAAATTTATTATTGTCGTCGATGATGAAGATCGCGAAAATGAAGGTGATTTCATTATTGCAGCCGAAAAAATCACTCCGGAAAAGGTCAACTTCATGCTTACCCACGGACGGGGTGTCTTATGTGCACCGATAACCGAGGAACGCTGTGAAGAGTTAGACTTGAACATGCAGGTAGTAAATAACACCTCGATACACGAAACTCCATTTACCATAACGGTCGATAAATTAGGTGGAGGATGCACGACCGGCGTTTCCATGTTCGACAGAGCCGAAACCATCCGGGCATTAGCCGACCCGAACACCAAACCGACGGATTTAGGACGTCCGGGACATGTAAACCCGCTCCGCGCCCGATCCAGAGGGGTATTGCGCAGATCGGGACATACCGAAGCTGCCGTAGACTTAGCCCGTCTGGCCGGATTATATCCGGCAGGAGCATTGATCGAAATTATCAATGAAGATGGCACCATGGCACGGCTTCCGCAGTTGATGGAGGTATCCAAAAAATTCGGGATAAAAATCATCTGCATCAAAGACCTTATCGCTTACCGGCTGAGAGAAGAATCGATCGTAGAAAAAGGGGTGGAAGTAGATATGCCTACGGCATACGGACATTTCAGGCTGATTCCTTTCCGTCAAGTTTCGAACGGACTCGAACACATTGCATTGATAAAGGGGAAATGGGAACCGGGCGAACCGATATTGGTACGGGTGCATTCTTCTTGTATGACCGGAGACATTTTCGGATCGAAACGGTGCGAGTGCGGGGAACAATTGCACCGGGCCATGGAAATGATCGAAAAAGAGGGAAAAGGTGTCATCGTATACATGAACCAAGAAGGCCGGGGAATAGGTCTTATGAACAAAATAAAAGCTTACAAATTGCAGGAGGAAGGATTAGACACGGTAGATGCCAATCTTCATCTCGGGTTTAAAGCCGATGAACGGGACTACGGAGTGGGCGCCAATATCCTGCGCGAATTAGGCGTGAGCAAAATGAGATTAATAACCAATAATCCGATAAAACGAATCGGATTGAAAGGGTATGGACTGGAAATCGTAGAAAATGTCCCCATTGAAGTAGAGCCTAATCCGTACAACATATTTTATATGAAAACCAAAAAAGACCGCATGGGACACGACCTTCATAAAATAGAATAATTTTTACAAGAGGCTTCCATAATAAACGGCGGTATCTGTCATCATATAGATACCGCCGTTTATTGTTGAGACCCATGATTTTAAACCAAATCTAAAAAAAACGGCACATTTCTTTTCTATTATTTTGAGAGATCGAAGATCTTCTTTTATTTTGTTAAATATTCGGATATAAAAACAACTCTTCCAACTATGAATAAAGTCTTTCGGTTCAAATCTCAAAAAAGAGCCGGGCTACTCAACTCCGGACAGAAAACGAAAGGGCAATTGACCTTGTTCTTCGGGATGTGTATGGGAGTAGGAAAAACCCACCTGATGCTGGAAGAAGGTATCCGAATGATGAAAGAAGGAGTTGATGTGGTACTGGCCAATTACAATTCGCATGGCGACGAAGAGATAGAACGGCTGGCCTCCCAGATAGAACAGATTCCTTTAAAGGAAAACGGAGAGATAAATCTCGATTATATATTTAAACGTGATCCGCAGATTGTCTTGGTCGACGAAATCGCACATCTCAATCCCGACGACAGTCGACACAAACATCGTTATCAAGATATAGAAGAGCTGCTCGATGACGGGATACAGGTATACACTACGCTCAATGTATTGCAGTTGGAAAGCAAGGCTTTTTCGATCCAAGAAAGCATCGGATACCAACCGGAATGTACAATTCCGGATATTCTATTCGAACTTGCCCAAAAAGTCCATTATGTCGATGCTTCGCCTCAAGAAATCGCCAACCGGTTTCTCGAAGAACGCATCTATTCCGACCAATATCATTTAGATGAACATTCCCGGAAAGTATTCTTCTCGGTCAAGAACCTACATCTGCTGCAACGCCTTTGCAAGCAAATGATGTCATTCCGGAGAAATGAAAAACAACGCCAGTATCTGTATGAACGTCATATGCAGGAAGACACGATTACCGGTGTAAAATTATTGATTTCGATCAACGAAAGCCCTCATATGGAAAGTTTCATACGGAGGTCTAAAAATTTATCCTATACTTTAGGGGTTCCTCTCTATGCCGTCTATTTCGATTCTACCGGACGCCTGACCAACCGGGAACAAGAGCAGCTCAACAAAAACATCGGTATGGCTCACCGATTAGGGGTGTTCGTCATAAGATCGTCAGGAGAAGACTGGGTTTCCGGAATGCTGGATGTCATCCGCATCGAGAAAATCACGCACCTTATTCTTGAAAGGCTCCCGGACGAACGATACTTGAAACGTATCTTCCGGCGAAGTAAACTGGACAGGCTTATCTCTAAATGTAAAAACATCGATATATATATTCTTTCGAATGAGAGTATTCTTAAACGGAAGAAGAAATTCTTCAGACTAAACACCTCCGGATTCAATACGTCCATAGGGAATTATGTAAAATCGGCAATCATTACCCTATCTGCGGCCATGCTGCTAAGTCCGTTCATCGGAACGATAAGCGAAGTCTCTTCCGGATATATTTTGCTGATTGTATTATTGTTACAAACAATTTATTTTTCAATCGGCCCGATTCTTTTATCTGCTTTGTTAAGCGTAGGGATATTCGACATATTTTTTACGGCCCCCTATGGGAAATTAGATTTTTCTACGCCCGATGACTGGCTGCAATTTATCATGTTTTTGGCAATCCCGTTCATTAACATCATGTTGACTACCCGATTGAAAGATCAGCAACAGCAAAGTCGGCGAAGAGAACAGATATCCAACACGATGTTCAATTTTTCAAAACATCTCAGTACGGCAAGCGGTATCGACTCGATTCTCGAAATATCGGCCAAAGCGATTCATGACAGTTTCAAACTTCAATGTGCATTTATTTTAAAGAACAACCAAGACGAATTAAGCAATTCGGTTACTCCCCATAGCGATTTTACGCCTACCGAAAGTGAGTTCAAGGTTGCCGAATGGGTGTTCGAAAAAGAAAAACAGGCGGGGAAATCGACCGAAAATTATATGAACGAGACTCGGACATTCTACCCTCTCGACAATCTGAAAATGAAAATGGGTGTTGTAGTTCTCGAATTCAAAAAACTATTCGACGCAGAAGAAGAGCTTCTCTGGCTGACGCTAAAACGACAGATTTCCAATGCCCTCGAACGAGAATATCTAAATGATATGGCTCGAGAGGCATTGGTATTAAGTGAATCGGACAGATTGTACAAGACGCTTTTCAATTCGATCTCTCACGAATTGCGTATTCCTGTGACTTCAATCCTTTCTGCTTCGGAGACTTTGAAAGAGATAGAAAGCGGCATGAGCAAAGAGATCGGAGAAGAGATTTATACCGCAGCCCAAAGATTGCATAGACTTATTGAAAATTTGCTCAGTATGTCGCGACTGGATTCGGGAAGACTTTCGCCCCATTTCGATTGGCATGACGTACATGACCTGATCTATTCTGCTACGGGATTGCTCAAAAATGAACTAAAAGAGTATGATCTGGTTATCAACATTCCGGACAATATGCCTTTGGTATATATCGATTTCGGCCTTATCGAGCAGGTTTTGTACAACCTTCTGTATAACATTACGGTTTATGTACCGTCGCACACGCCGATCGAATTGGATTTTTATCATGACGGAGAAAATTTTTATATGTCTGTCACCGATTACGGGGCAGGTTTTGCGCCGAAAGACCTACCGTATATTTTCAATAAATTCTACCGGGGAGAGACCGGTATTACTGGCGGATCGGGGCTCGGACTTTCTATTGTCAAAGGATATATAGATATGCACAAAGGACAGGTGAAAGCGGAGAATGTACCGGGGAAAGGTGCCTGCATATCGATCATGATCCCCAGTAAATTACCAATGATAGGCAATTTTTAATTTTACGGATATGGAAAATAACAGCATACTTATTATCGATGACGAAGTGCAGATACGACGTTTGCTAAGCATTACTTTAGAAATGAGCAAATATAAAGTATTGGTTGCATCGAACGCCAAAGAGGGATTGACCACGGCCGCCATGCACTCTCCGATGCTGATTATCCTCGACCTCGGATTGCCGGATGAAGACGGACAATCGGTTTTACGGAAATTGCGCGAATGGTATAAGAATCCGATTATTATTTTATCGGCCCGGACTCATGAAGAAGAGATCGTCAAGGCTCTCGACTCGGGGGCAAACGATTACTTGACCAAGCCATTCCATAACGGAGAATTATTAGCCCGCATACGGTCGGCCATGCGCTCTATCCGCGACGAAAAAGAACAATCGGCGACACTCTCTTTCGGTGATTTAAGTATCGATTTATTGAACCATTGTGTCAAGAAAAGAGGAGATGTGATAAAACTGACCAGCACCGAATTCTCGATCTTAGCTCTTATGGCCCAGAATGCCGGGAAAGTGCTGACTCATCAATATATTTTGAAAGAGGTCTGGGGCATGGCTTACCAGAGTCAGCCTCAATATTTGCGGGTTTTTATAGGCCAGTTACGGAAAAAGATTGAAAATGATCCGTCGTTTCCGACATTTATCCTTACCGAATCGGGAATAGGATACCGGTTCAATGAACAACCGAAATAACGGAGTTTTTAACGCATAAAACACGATTAACACCACAATACAACTTCATATCATGGAAATTATCAGAATATATCCGGAGAATCCGAATCCTAAGGAAATAAGCAAGGTCGTCGATGTGCTCAAAGATGGAGGGCTCATCGTATACCCGACCGATACGGTATATGCTATCGGATGCGATGCGCTTAATGTCCGTGCCGTTGAGCGAATCTGCCGGTTAAAAGGCATCAACCCTCAAAAAGCCAATCTTTCTATCATCTGTTATGATCTCAGCAATATCAGTCAATATGCCAAAGTAAGCAATGAACATTTTAAATTGATGAAAAAGAATTTGCCGGGTCCCTTTACGTTCATTTTACCGACCCACTCTAATTTGCCGAAAATTTACAAAAACCGCAAAACTGTGGGAATACGTATCCCGGACAACAGTATAATTCGGGAAATCGTATATCAATTAGGGAATCCGGTATTAACGACCTCGGTGAGAGATGAAGATGAGATTCTTGAATATACTACCGACCCGGAACTTATTGCAGAGAAATATGAGAATGATGTAGATATTGTCATCAATGGTGGTTATGGCGGAATAGATGCTTCGACTATTGTCGATTGCAGCGAAGATGACGCCGTCATTATCCGAGAAGGGAAAGGCGACCTGATTTGGTAACGCGACAAGAATTGTTTTTGTAAAAAAAAAGTTTTTCAGATCCGAAGTCCAGAGCCAATTTCACTATTCTTTATAAGGTGTCTAAGAGTAAAAAAATAATATGTTTTGATGGATTCACATCCTGAAAACAACTAAACTTATCTGAGACGACAGATCTGAAAAACTATATTTTTATATGCTATTTTATATTCTGCTACATAAGCCCCCGAATAAAAACAGCATTTTATTTATACAAATATATGAATCTTTCTTAACAAACAAAAACGACTTCGGAATTTTTTACATTCAGGAGATCTCGTTAAGTGCAATCAGTTTATTTTTCAATGGATTAGAATACATCTCAAAAATTCTTTTACGAAGGAACGATTCATCTTTCTGCGGCAAATCGATCTTATCAATTTGCTTTTGTACATAATCCATAAAATGGCTCTTTTGCTCGGCAGAATAGCGATCTGAGAACCGGTCGGTATGGAAAAACTCATCATATGCGACATAGTTGCCGGGATAAATTACATAATTTAAATGTATGGCCTGATCGATAGTGTGAGTTATGCCGTGCAATGCATTCGATGTTTCACCTTGCGTATCTAATTTATCCAAGTCGCTGTTAATAACCGATGAGAGATGAAAATGAATATGGCCTTTATATCCGCATATACCGGTTTCCATACTGAAAAGGTCATCTTGCGGCAATTTCTTATATTCAGGATCATCCCGCTTCAGCTGGTATTCTCTGGCTTTCAGATAATCACACGGATCATATTCATAAGATATAGAAACCGGGACAATATTCAAGTCTTTAATATTGGTGAGCAAATCGCTTCCTCCTCCAAGATTCAACATCTTAATGACACTTTCCTGAGTTTGATCTTCTGAATTCTTGGAACGCCCTTCTCGCTGAGCAATCCACAAAGAGGTATGCTTTATTTTTATAGCAAAATTTATATAATTGGATAAACGTCGCGAAACATCCAACATACGCCGGCGAAGAACATTACGGTTTACGATAACGCATTTGTTTAGCCGTACCAGATCTGAAATCCACGGATACACCAATAAATTATCGCCAATTGCCACTTCGCTGGTCTCAAACCCGTTGGCATCGAGCATTAAATTCAGGAAAGATGCATCTAAAACAATATCCCGATGATTTGACATATAGATATAATTCCCTGTCGGTGATATGTTCTCAAGTCCACTAATGTCGACTCCGGATGTAGAACGTTTGGCCAAATTGATTAAGGCCGGGATAGCCAACCGTTTTTGGAAATCTCTTTTCGTAGTGCATTTTTCCATTTCTTTACAAAATGCATCTACATCAGGAACAATAAATTTTAAAGCATGCCGAAACCGTTCTTCCTTGGAGAGTGACTTGACTACGTCAGGAATCTCTTCATCATAAAAAGGGCGTATTTCGTCAAAATCAAATAATTGTTTCATAACTTTATTATTTTACAGAACACGACTAATCTCTTTTGAGAACAGTCATTTTCGTAACATTTCATTTTCAATAATCTCGGTCAAAACATCTTTCATGGCCATTCCGGCAACTTTTACCTGCTGAGGGATAAAACTGGTCTCGGTCATGCCCGGAGTCGTATTTACTTCTAACAAATAAGGTTCTTCTCCCACAATGATATAGTCGGCCCGGATAATTCCTTTACAGCCCAATATATCATATATCGACGAGGTTCGTTCCTGTACTTTTGCCGTCATCTCTTCCGATAGACGGGCAGGAGTAATCTCTCTTACTTTAGAAGAGGTGTATTTCGCTTCATAGTCGAAAAACTCATTTTTACTCACAACCTCCGTAACGGGAAGTACAACGCTTCTTTCTCTTGTTTTATAGCATCCACACGTAACCTCCGTTCCCGACATAAATGCCTCGACAATAACTTCGTCGCCTTCTTCAAAAGCTTTCTTTATGGCCGGTTGTATCTCTTCTTCGTTTTTCACTTTTGTTGTTCCGCAACTCGAACCTCCGACATTGGGTTTTATAAAACAGGGCAACCCGATTTGTTCAATGACCTCTTGATTCGAAATCGACTGTCCGCTTCGCAACACAACCGAGCGTGCAATAGGAATGCCAAAAGCATGCAGATACCGGTTACATACATACTTGTTGAATGTCATTGCCGAAACCAAGGCATTGCATGTCGAATAAGGCAACCCGATCATATCGAAATAGCCTTGTAACCGTCCGTCTTCTCCGGGAGTTCCATGTATCGTAATATAAACAAAATCAAAATGGCGAATCCGATCATCCTCTACAAAACTGAAATCGTTTTTATCGATTTCCGAAGTTTCTCCATTTGCCAATTCTACCCACCATTCTTCATGGGTCAACTTTACGATATGTATGTCGTAACGCTCTTTATCCATAAACGAATAAAGGCCTTGCGCACTTCTTAACGAAACAGGGAATTCCGAAGAATATCCGCCGGCAACAATAGCAATCTTACGCTTATCCATTTTTTATAGCAATAAATATACTAAAATATTTTATATAACAATTCTTTTTAGACGATTTCTCTATTCTGTATATACGAACGCCACTTTTCTATCAACATGCTCATATCTTGAGGAATCTCCGAATCAAAATACATCTCTTTTCCGGTCTTCGGGTGTACAAAACCTAAAGTCTTGGCATGAAGGGCATGACGGGGACACACCTCAAAGCAATTTTTTACAAACTGCTTATACTTTGCAAACACTGTGCCTTTCAACACCTCGTTTCCTCCATATCGAGCATCATTAAAGAGCGTATGGCCAATATACTTCATGTGCACCCTGATCTGATGCGTACGCCCGGTTTCCAGACGGCATTCGACAAGAGAGACATACCCCAACCGCTCAAGGGTCTTATAATGGGTTACGGCATGTTTTCCATAATCGCCATCGGGGAATACCGTCATTTGCAGACGATCTTTCAAACTACGGCCAATATTTCCTTCGATTCGGCCTTCATCCTCTTCCATCCTGCCCCATACTAACGCGATATATTTCCGCTTTGTCGTTTTATTGAAAAACTGTAATCCCAAATTTGTTTTTGCTTCCGGAGTTTTGGCAATCACTAACAACCCGGACGTATCCTTATCGATACGATGAACTAATCCCAAACGGGGATCCGAGACATCGAAAAGGGGATCGTTTCTAAAATAATAGGCCAGAGCGTTGACCAATGTACCCGAATAGTTCCCATGTCCGGGATGCACGACAAGACCGGCCGGTTTATTGACGACCAATACTTCCTTATCTTCATATACAATATCGAGGGGAATATCTTCGGGAATTATCTCCGATTCGTAACGCGGGCGGTCCATCACAACCGATACGACATCCAACGGTTTTACCCTGTAATTCGATTTTACAGGGACTCCGTTCACCAATATGCAATTGGCCTCAGCAGCTTGTTGGATGCGGTTTCTCGAGGAGTTTTCGATGCGGGCGACCAAGAATTTATCGACTCGCAGCAAACTTTGTCCTTTGTCTGCAACAAATTTAAAATGCTCATACAGGACGGGAGTCTCCTCGTCTCCAGACTCCAATTCTTCGCAATCGGGTTCTATGTCGATGAGTTTTTCCTCCATTACTCCATCCACTCCTCTCCTAATGAGTCGCTACTCGCAGCAATAGAATCTCCCATCATCTCTGCCACACCGCTGCCAACAAACAATTTCAACCGGGTAGAAATCGGTAGCTTCAACCCCCGCTCTACGGAAACTCCGTTGTAAACGACATCCAGCACCAGGTCTTTATATTCCGATGCTACATACTCAACTTCAGGCTGTGGAAATCCGACGCCCTCAAGAAGAGCCAAAGCCTGACGATAAGACATATCTCGCACGTCGGGTATCGAGACCTTTCTGGGAAGATTCGAATTTATAGTCAAAAACACAATGCGATTTTCTTTTACAGAAGAGCCTTCTTTGGGGGTCTGCTCTACGACTGCCCCCCGAGCGACATCATCGACATATACCGAATCGATAACCTCACACCGTAGTCCGTAATGTGTCAAAAGCTCTTTTGCTTCATCGACCTGCAAATGTTGGACTTCAGGGACTCTTATCGATTCTCCGTGCCGTGTATAAATATCCAAACTGTACAACACGGCAACAATCAGTATTTCAGCCACTAACCCGATAAAAATCAGATGTTTTATAATCGGGTGTTTTTTAAAAAACAGAATTATCTTCTTCACTGCTTTTCAATTATGCATAATTAGGATCGACAAAGATAGCGATTTTGATCGGTTTTCCAATCAGGCAAATTTATTTTAATGGATAATCTTACGGTAATAGCCAAAATCTACAATAAATAAGGTTTATAACTTAAAAAATCTAATATGGTTGATTTTTGCCACTAAAACATTTACCTTTGTGTCCGATATTTACAAGAAAAACCTAAAATAGGCTAATTTGAAATTTTTTCAATTATGAAAAAAGGATCTATTATATGGATTGTGGCATGTGCTGTACTGATTGTCATTTTGGCAATTGCAGCCTATTATATTTATTCCCAGAAAAAAGAGATGGACGATTTCAAAACTCAGATTGAGATCGAAAACGAACGGAAAGCCCTTGAACAAGAGTATGCAAATCTCGCATTTCAATATGACCAGTACGAAGGTGGAAAAATATTGCTGAATAATGATTCCTTGGTTCAAAAATTAGATGCAGAGAAAATGAAGGTACAGCGCTTGCTGGAAGAACTCCGCACAGTTAAAGCAACCGATGCCGCACGCATCAATGAATTGAAAAAAGAATTGGCGACTTTACGAAGCGTCATGCGAAATTACATTATTCAGATAGACTCTTTGAACTCTCTCAACAAAAAATTAGTCGAAGAAAACAAAACCGTTACCAGTAAATATCAGGCTGCCGCCCAAACAGCCTCTCAGTTACAAAAAGACAAGGAGCAGCTCAGCCAGAAGGTTACATTAGCATCGAAACTGGATGCTGTCGGGATTACGGTTACGCCAATTACAAAACGGGGAAAAGAGACTAATAAAATCAGTAGGACCGAACAAATAAAAATATGTTTTACCATTGCTAAAAACGTAACGGCTGAAATCGGAGAAAAATATATTTACCTCCGTATTATGAAACCCGATGGCGATATTTTAGTAAAAAACAGAGCAAACATTTTCAGTTTCGAAGATAAAGATATCAATTTTTCTATCCGTAAACTCATAGAATATGAAGGGGAAGAGATGAATCTGTGTCTCTATTGGGATGTTGAAGAATTTCTATATCCGGGAGATTATCGGGTCGATATCTTCGCAGACAATTATATGATCGGAAGTAAAGATTTCGAACTGGAAAAATAATTTCTCCTATCACAAAAAAAGAATAAGATTCTGTTATTGAGGGCAGATTATACGGCCAATGCTTTTTTAATATCTCCTTTTATTAAAAAAAAATAAAAACAGAAAACTAACCAAAAGCAATTCTTGTTATATAAATATTCGCAGTATATCTTTGCAACACAAAAGATAGAGCTGGGAAGTCTCTATTTTTTTAACAAAGAAAGATTGTTTATGCAACGATTGCATAATTAAGAATATAAATGAGAGATTGATAAATAATATCTAAACAACAAACAGAATGAAAAAATTATTTGTTCTCTGTTTACTTATCATTGCCGGCAACAATATTATTGCTCAACAGGTTTTTACCCTTGATTCGTGCCGGAATATGGCAATAAACAACAACAAACAGATACGTATTGCCAATGAAAAAATAAAAGCGGCAGGATATGAACGCAAATCGGCTTTTGCGAACTATTTGCCGGGAATCGACGCGACAGGCATGTATATGTATAACTCGAAAGAAATCTCTTTACTAAGCGACCAGCAAAAGGAGGGATTATCTAACGTAGGGACAAATACGCTGGCTCCTGTCATGCAACAAATAATCGTTCAACATCCCGAACTTGGAGCACAACTACAACAATTAGGAATGGGTATAATCAACTCTTTGAACGGGGCCGGACAATCGTTGGTGAATGCTTTGCGAACCAATACGACAAACGTATTCGGAGGTGCGATAACCTTAACCCAACCTATTTATATGGGTGGGAAAATAAGAGCTTACAACCAGATTACCCAATACGCCGAGGAATTGGCAAAAACGCAAAAAAACACGGCCGTAAAAGAGCTTATATTTCAAACCGATGAGATCTACTGGCAAGTAGTATCGTTGGTGTATAAAAAGAAACTGGCCGAAAGTTATGTAAGCCTTTTAGACTCCTTGAACCAAAACGTAGAGGCAATGATTGCCGAAGGGGTAGCTACCCGGTCTGACGGACTGACTGTTGCCGTAAAACAAAATGAAGCGCAAATTACATTGACAAAAGTTTGCGACGGATTGAGCCTGTCAAAAATGTTGTTAGCCCAAATTTGCGGATTACCCATAAACATGCCATACACCTTAGCCGATGAGTTAGAGGAACTTTATCTTGAAGAATTGCCGGCTCCGGCAAGCTCGATCAACATAGACGAAGTATATGCTAACCGCAGCGAGATACAGAGCCTCACCTTGGCAACAAAAATCTACAAGCAGCAACAAAAGGTTGCTCTTTCTGCCATGTTGCCCAATCTGGCTTTGACCGGAAGTTATTTGTTTTCGAACCCCAATGTTTTCAATAGCTTTGAAAAGAGACTCGACGGATTTTTCAATGTAGGAGTAATGCTCCGGATTCCGGTATTTCACTGGGGAAAAGATTTCTATAAAGTGAAAGCCGCTAAAACAGAGAGAAATATCGCGCTCTTGAACTTAGAAGAAGCCAAAGAAAAAATCGAACTGCAAGTCAACCAAGCGGCATTCAAAGTGAATGAGGCCAACAAAAATCTGGTTATGACACGAAAAAATATGGAAAAAGCCGAAGAGAACCTTCGTAACGCCCAAATCGGATTTGAAGAGGGTGTGCTCACAACCGACAATGTACTCGAAGCACAAACCGCTTGGCTACAAGCTCAATCGGAAAAAATAGATGCTGAAATAAATGTCAGGTTATGCAAGGTTTATCTGTCTAAAGCCATGGGATTAATGAAATAAGCAAAAACGTAAAAAAAATAAAGAAACAATGGATGCTCCTCAAAGAAAAAAAGAAAAAAGTCTGATTATAGGATTGGTTGGACTTATTGTCGTGATCATTATTCTTGCAATGATCGGATTCTTCATGCTAAAACCGGGTGACGAAACCATTCAAGGACAAGCCGAAGCTACACAAATTCGAGTATCGGGGAAACTGCCGGGACGCATTGTCGAATTTATGGTAGAAGAAGGACAACATGTAAATAAAGGAGATACGCTTGTTCGTATTTTCTCTTCCGACGCCGAAGCAAAACTCATGCAGGCCTCGGCTATGGAGAGTGTTTATAAAGCTCAAAATCAAAAAGTAGATAAAGGCGCCCGTATAGAAGTCATAAACTCGGCTTACGACATGTGGCAAAAAGCAATAGCCGGGCTCAACATTGCCAAAAAATCATACGACCGAATGCAGGCTCTGTATGAAAAAGGGGTGATCTCTGCCCAGAAACGAGACGAAGCCGAAGCAAACTACAATGCGATGAAAGCAACCGAGAGTGCCGCTAAGTCTCAATATGAAATGGCAAAAAAAGGTGCGCAAATCGAAGATAAAGAAGCCGCTGCGGCCATGTTATTAGCAGCCAAAGGCGGTGTAGCCGAAGTAGAATCGGTATTGGCCGATTCCTACCTGACAGCTCCGATCGATGGTGAAATATCGGACATTTTCCCGAACGAAGGAGAGTTGGTCGGTACCGGTGCTCCGATCATGAACGTGTTGGACTTAAACAAAATGTGGGTCACTTTCAATGTAAGGGAAGATTTACTGCAAAATCTGACCATGGGGAAAGAAATTCCGGCTATCATACCGGCATTAGGGAATAAAGAAATTACTTTAAAAATCTACTACATAAAAGATTTAGGTTCCTATGCTGTATGGAGAGCGACAAAGGTTAGCGGACAATATGACGCCAAGACTTTCCAGATCAAAGCCCGTCCGACGACTCCGGTAGAAAATCTGCGCCCGGGGATGTCTGTCTTACTGAAAAAATAATTAGGGATTACAATCGAGCCTGGTCAATAAAAAAGGCTCTTAATATCAGATTACATGACAGAAAAAAAATCGGTTACAAAAATTCTCTGGTCGGTTATCGTAAGAGAATTGCATCAGTTGGTTTCCAGACCTATATATATTTTCTGCATAATAGTAGCGCCTCTTATCAGTTACATTTTTCTGCTAAGCCTTATGAAGGAAGGATTACCGGAAGAGATTCCTACGGCCGTTGTCGATCTCGATCATTCGGCTGCATCAAGGAACTTTATCCGGCAACTTGACGCCATGAGTCTGGCCCAAGTTACACAGCAACCCAACAGTTTTACCGAGGCACGAGAATCATTGCAAAAGGGCGAAATATACGGTTTTTTAGTAATCCCCGAAAATTTCGAAGCCAAAGCAATGTCCGGGAAAAGACCGGAAATATCTTTTTACACCAATAATGCCTATTATATCCCGGCCTCTCTATTATACAAGAGTTTCAAAACAATGTCGGTTTTGGCCTCCGGAGCTATCGTTCAACAGACGCTACTCGCCCAAGGAGAATACGGATATGAAATCATGCCTAAATTGCAACCTATTCCGACAGCGATGCACGAAATGGGAAATCCTTGGATCAGTTATTCTATTTATCTGAACAACACATTTATTCCGGGTATGTTGCAGATAATGATATTGTTGACTACTGTATTCAGTATCGGGACAGAGATAAAAAAAGGAACATCCAGAGAGTGGCTTGCACAATCACATAACTCGATCGTGATCGCCATTACCGGAAAACTGATTCCACAAACCGTATTGTTTTTCATTATGGGAGCATTACTCCAGTCATTACTTTACGGATATTGTCATTTCCCCTTACACAACGGCATCTGGCCAATGCTGGTTGCCATGTTCTTACTGGTTCTGGCAAGCCAAAGTTTCGGGGTGATTATGATGAGTATCGCTCCATCACTAAGAATAGGGCTAAGTATAGCGGCGTTATTCGGGATCATTTCCATCTCAATTACAGGATTTTCATTCCCTGTACCGGCGATGTATGCTCCATTTCAACTATTGGCCAACATATTTCCTTTACGACATTACTTCCTGATTTATGCCGACCAGGCATTGAACGGGATACCATTATACTACAGCCGAATGCAATATTTATACCTGTTTCTTTTCGCCATAGCGTCTTTGCCGTTACTCAATCGGCTAAAAATCGCTTTGCAAAAACAAGTATACGTTCCTTAGCAATAGCTGTATAAAAAAGTATTAATATGAAACTACGAATATTCGAATCAATAAAAACCGGAATGCAAGATATTTGCTATATCTGGAGAAAAGAATATGTAACGGTATTCCGGGACTATGGGGCATTGATCTTTTTCTTTGCCTTGCCATTTGCCTATCCGATATTATATGCCCTCATTTACAATCCTGAAGTAGTGAGAGATGTTCCGATGGTCGTAGTTGATAATGCACGAACACCGCTAAGTCGAGAGCTATGCCGGAATATGGATGCAAGCCCCAATGCTAAAATCGTATCTTATTGTGCCAATATGGATGAGGCAAAAAAAATGATGTACAAAAAAAACTGTTATGGCATCATGCTTATTCCGGAGGATTTCAGCAAAAGCCTTGTTCGAGGAGAACAAAGCCCGGTCATTTTTTATTCGGACATGAGTATATTACTTAATTACAAAGGCTTCTTAATGGCCTTGACCGAAGTTACAATGAATTTAGGATCAGAGTTGCAAGTCGCTGCATTAGGTGGCGCGACTCCCGAACAGGCAAAAATGGCAACGTCCCCTATCCCGTACAGCTCTATAACACTTTATAATCCCGAAAGCGGATTTGCATCGTTCCTGATTCCCGCAGTCTTGATCTTGGTATTGCAACAAAGTCTTATTCTGGGTATCGGACTTTTAGCCGGAGGCATTTATGAACATAAAAAATTGCATCGATATTATTCAAACCGAGAGATGATGCATAATAACATTATGCACATTGTGTTCGGGAAAGCAATATGTTATTATAGCCTATATATCGTCTCTACCATGTATATATTACATATAGTGCCCTGGATTTTCAAATATCCTCAGATCGGGAATCAATGGGAAATTTATGCATTCATTGCACCATTCCTACTATCGTCGATATTTTTAGGGATGACCCTCTCTGTATTTGTAAGAGAACGGGAGACAACATTCTTGTTATTTGTTTTCACCTCACTATTATTCCTCTTTATTTCGGGTATTACATGGCCCCGCTATGCCATGCCCGAGTTCTGGAAAATTTTAGGTGCGATCATTCCTTCGACATGGGGTATCGAAGGTTTCGTACGCATGAATACGGCAGGAGCGAGCATCAGCGAAGTGCATACGGCCTTTATCAATTTGTGGATACTTACCGGAGTCTATTTTGCAACAGCATGTTTGGCTTACAGATACCAAATATGGAAAGACAAAAAAAGAGGATTCAGAGGGAATATCGAGAAAAATTACCTGACTTAAGATGTTTTACAAATAATTCCTTAAAGAATGGCCTTTAGCGAAAATTGTTAAAGGCCATTCTTATAAATAAAAGACAAACCGTCTATTTGATGCAACAGGGAGTTATCCCCTCAAATGTCATTTTAACAGGAAGCATATATCCGTTTTTCATCAAAACACATCCGATCGATACACGTTTCCTGATGATTTTGATTGGTATTTCCCAGAGGACGACGATGGTAAATGACGTACCACTCATCCTTCCCCGGAATTTGGATTACCGAATGATGCCCGGCTCCGGTTGCTACATGTTCATCTTGCTGCAATATTTTTCTGATGCGCTTAAACGGCCCGAATGGAGAATCAGAGATTGCATAAGC
>CASFRL010000154.1 GCA_949297285.1 uncultured Bacteroidales bacterium | reverse complement strand
TTCGGCATCCAGCCCGACAAATTTTTCTGGGCAAAGTTAAGCGTAAAGAGCTCTTCGTTTACAATCAGTTCGGGATTATCCCGATCGGTCTCCCACCGAAAAGCCAACGCATCGTCATAGAGGCGTACCCGTAAAGAGACGCCATTTTCGAAACTCAACAGGTTTTCGTTATACGCTTCTTCTACGACAGCACTTTTGAGACGCACCTCCGGCGTAAGGGTTCTTTTGACTTGCTTGACACCCGCATCTCCGGTATATCGGGCCGGTGTATATTCCTCATCATTTATCTTTATCGATATGGGAGATGCCTCCAATATGCACTCATTATTTTTGAAAACCTCATAACTGACAGATTCTCCGTCGAGCAGGAAACTGGCAGACAATTCTCCGTTCGGCGAATAGATAACCACATCGGACAACGCCTCTAACTGCCGACCGATGGTTGTGTTAGGATAGGCCGATAAAAGATCGGAGTGCTGAGACCATGTCATATCATTCGCCCCGGCTACGGGCTCCTCGGTACCTGCATAAGCCATAGATACAAAACTCAGGCATAACCATATACTTCCCAAAAACTCAGATTTTATTTTCATAATCGATTAATTTTCTTGCGACATAAAAGATCTTTTACAGAAACCGTCTTGTTATTTACCAACGGCTTTGCCCAGAAAGAGATGCTGATAATATACCCCAACGTAACAACCATCGACAGCAAGGCTACCCGCAACCCGAAAACATCGGCCAATGAGCCTACGATAACAGGACCTATGGCTCCGCCAACTATCCCCGAACACAATATTCCGGCAAACGAACCATGATATTTCGAGACAGAATTAAGGCCTAACGACATGACTATCGAGAAAATAACCGATATTGTAAAACCAACCAACGGGAAACAATATACCGATATTTTTGCAGACCCAAACAAGGCACATAATAATAAAATTACCGAAAGCAAACCGGCATAGCGAAGTACGATTTTAGAATCGAACAGTTTCAAAAGCAGAAGGCCCAAAACACATCCTAAGGACATCAATCCCCAAAATGTCCCGACAATTGCAGCGCCTTCGGTCTGCGGATCGATACCGTGATAATCTTCCAAAAATTTGGAAATCCAGTTGGCAATACCTTGTTCTGTTGCTACGTAACAAAGTATCCCGAAGAAAAACAGATATACATATTTGTTATGAAGCAATGTTTTATAGGATGCCGATGATCCCGACTTCTCATCATCTTTTAATGTCATCTTGGGGAAACGGTTGCCGACGACAATCAATAAAATGATAATGAGAATCATCGTAAATACCCAATACAGAGATACCCAAGGCAACTGCTCGGGAGTTATGCCGGCAAGAAAACTCACAAAAAAGTTTTTATCGGTTCCGGGGTCTGTCAACTCCCCCACCAGATAGGAATATACAAACGGGCTGACAAATGATGCAAATCCGAAAACCAACTGCCCCATTACAGAGAAGAAAGCGAAATTTTCTTCTCCTCCGGCAACTCGTGTCAACGGGTTTATAACGGTTTGCAACATTGCCATTCCCAGCCCGATAATGAAGCAAGATGCCAACAATACCGGATATGAAGGGACAAGAGCAAACAAAAGCGAACCGACAAGCGGCATGGTAAATCCGATTAAAAGAACCGTCTTCTCACTGAACTTTTCGATCATGATTCCTGCCGGAATAGACATGATGGCGTATGCGATAAAAAAAGACATGGGAATATATCCTGCCAATGTGAGTTGTTGCAGATCGAAATTACGGATAATATCGGGAATAAGCGGTCCCAGAATGTTTGTAATAAAAGATATTACAAACCAAAACAACATGATTAAAGCGACAATTTTATAGTTTCTTTTCATAAAGCGTTTTTTCCTTTCCTTACGGTATTTGAGAAAGCCATTTGGGCAGCGCCCATCGTTCCGGCCATATTTCCGAGTTTTGCAGCGCATATTGTCGTATTTATTCGACAATCGGCAATTGCATACAGTGCCACTTTTTGTTCTATCTGTTCGATATAAAAGTCTCCGGCTTCAGAAATTCCTCCGCCGATAATGACCTTCTGCGGACTGAATATGTTGACCAATCCGGCGATACCATGACCGAGAAAATCCCAGTGTTCTTTCATCGATTCTACGGCAACGGGGTGATTCTCCAAATAAAGTTTCACTATCGATTTGCCATCGACTTTCTCTTCGAAACAGATACCTTGTTCTTTACACCGCCGGATAAAACGCCGGACAAGAGCTGCGGTCGAGGCATAGGTTTCGAGACAACCGACACTCCCGCAGGCACACGGTTCTCCATTGGCAATAAGTGGAATATGACCGATTTCAGTTCCCCGATTCTTATAACCGCCATAGAGTTTATTATCGATGATAATGGCTCCGCCGATACCCGTTCCGACGGTGATGAAGAGCACATCGGAACAACCTTTGGCTGCACCAAAAGCCTGTTCTCCCCATCCCATCATATTGGCATCGTTGGCGACACAGACCGGAATCCCGGTCTCTTTTTCTAAAATATCGGCAAGCGGGATATTTTCCCAACCTACTATATTTTCGGCTCCACCCAATACGGTGCGGTTCATTTCATCGGTGATACCGGGTGTTCCTATGCCTACCCCACAAAGCACCAAAGGTCCTGTATGGGTGAAATGAACGCAGTCATCGATTGCTTTCTTTAATTGCCCGACAACAGCCTCTTTAGAATCGCTTGCCAAAGAAGGCAGCTCTCCACGATAAAAGAGATGGCCTTCTTCATCGATAACAGCATACTTTATCGCCGTACCGCCCAAATCTATTCCGACAGCATATCTCATAATTACAGCCTTTCTACCCAAATAGGTGTACTGAATGCCCATTGTCCATCACGCTGGCGAACACGCACATAGTAATAATCGGTGTCTCTCGCCGGCCGGTTATCGGTCATGATGTGTTCTATCATAAAAGCATTTTCGGGAGCTGCCCGGTTGAAAAGAACAGCCTCGCTCAACCATCCTCTCATAAAATGAGATTTAGAACCGGACAACAATTCGGCCAGCGTATAGCTGAACTCCTTCCCGTTGACCGATACCCGGATTCTACCACTTTTAGGCATGGTCACATCCAGATTTACGGCCTGCATAGCCGGAGTCATGGTATTCGGATTTTTTGTAGAATACATTTCTACATCGACCCGCTTATCGGTCACATTCAAGATTTTATTGACTTTGGTTTCATCTTCGTGTCCCACTTTGTCTTCTTGAGGCGATGTATAAGCTGCCCCCCTGAAGCAAGGTGTAGCTACATTGATCGTTCCTTCCGAGATATCGATAAAGCCGTCCCAACGGATAGGCTCCTCTTCTCTGTTCCACCCAAACTCGATCCTTACCTTTGCCCGTATTACATCATCTGTCGGGACGATCGTTTGCAAAGGTCCGTTCAACCGGGCAATGCACTCTCCGTTTTTTACCAGATCGATGTAGTCTATATAATTGGCAGATTCTACATTCAAATAGATATTCCGGTTGTTTCCGCGAATAACATCACCCATAAGGGCGTCGTTTATACGAAAATCGATATAGATTTTATCTCCGGTAGCACAATACACATGCCGATTTTTCATTGCCTCCCAAATATCATCCCGACTTAACGACTTGGCCAGCACTCCGATGCGACCGTCACTGAAACTTCCCGGATAACCGGCATGTTGATCGGTAGAACCTATAAAACCGAACTTAAACCCCTTTTCAAGTCCATACAATGCACTCCCTTCATAAGAACGGGGTCCCATATCATGCAAATAGTTGAAATCGCCTTGGTCGCTTTCGGCCAAACCGTGCCGTGAAAAAATTTCGACAAACGGAGTTTGGTCACCTTCAGTGAAACAATCCCAATTGTAACCGCGATACCCTTTTTCGTAACCCATATGATGAGGGGTAACAAAAACCTTTTTATCTTTTAATTTCTTTTTTAAATCTTCGACCGATGAACATTCGACCAAAGGGAAATTCTGTTCATAAGACAAGACAACATGGTCTCCATGTTCCATACTGTGACACTCGTACGAAGGGAATGTCAAGAACTTTCCTTCCTGGTTATATTCTTCGGTCATTTTCAGGTATTTTTCATACCCTCCTTCCCGGAGACGCTTAAAAGCGCCGACATGGTAATCGATAACCCACGACAAACGGGGGTCATTTTTACCGGGAATATCCGGCCACATGGCATGCGGCGTAACGGCAACAAAATCGAGTTGCTGTTTGGCGGCTTCGAATGCCAGCCGCATATCGCCATGTCCGTACGTAATATTGCAATGATTGTGAATATCGCCCCAGAAAACTTTCAGCCCGTTCGGGGCTATCTTAGCGGCGGCTTTTATCTTTTCCCTATTTTTAGGGCTGCATGCACTCAACAGGTTTCCTGACAGCGCCAACCCCATTACACTCCATCCTGTGCTTTTGATAAATTTACGTCGATCCATCGTTGTGTATTTTTGATATTAAATTACTTTCTTGCCCTTTATACGGTCTCTCCTTTATCCGGGATAACAATTGCAATATTACAGAAATCGACACCAACGGACACAAACGTTTGTCGAAGATGTATCTGTCCTTTTACAGACAACTTGCATTTATGTTGAAAATTCTCCTACTCTCGTATAAAAAATAGTCTGCAAACAAAAAAAACAGGAGTTTTTACAAAAAGATTCAACTTTTTTTTCCTCCGCAACATTTACTTTGGCATTTGCAATCTCAACCGATCCCCAATGATCGATATATCCGGCAATAATCGGTACTGAAACAGAAGACTCTCAACATCACGATTCAAGTATCACACCACAAGTTAGGCACAAACATTCAACCAAATTACCCTATTTCTACATAAAAAAACCTCTTTTGGAGAAATCTTCCTCAAAACAAAAGTTGTTTTTGACATCCCAAAGAAAAGAGTTGATCTATATTTGTGATATACTGATTGATCTTGCACAATAATCTTGCGGCCTTCAATCTTTAATAGTTTCTTTACTTAAAAGCTCATATATACCATGAGAAAACTACTTTATTTGTTTTTATTGTTTCTGTTTTTACTCTCTTCCAGAGCACAAATACCGAAAAAAGAATTTATCTCGATCAAACCTAAAGAATTTTCCCACACATTGCCGGACATGACCAAGGCCGAGAAGTTTCTGACCGACTCTACGCTGATTCCGGAGGGGACAACTCTATTCGGTCCTCAACCACAAGGCCTTGTCGACGAAAACTGCCCTTGGTTGCATGTTATCGTACCGCTATATGATGAGAGCGACATTAACTCTGTCAGGAAGGAAAAAATCGCCCGATTGAAATACAAACGCCGCTTTTATTTCGAACTCTCACAAGATCCGACATTAAAAACCAACGTCTATCGCAGCGGGCCCAAAAGGTGGTCGTTCTATAATCCCTATCGCCATCTGGAAAAAGGAAAATGGTATTGGAGATATGGTGTCGCCGATCCTGAAACGCCCGACAAACCGGTATGGAACAACGAAATTTTCTGTTTTGAGATTACCGGAAATGAGTTTATGGTGCCGATACCGCCTACTCCCGACGAATTTGTAAATGCGATCATCAGCCGTCCGGCTCCTACCTACACTTTATTGTGGGAAGAATACGGGCATCTGCTGCCTACCGAAACATGGCCCGAAATGGTTGCCCATGCCGTACCTTGGTATGAGAAAAAATATCAGGCCGATCAGCCGATGTCTTTTATCGTAAACGACCAGACGGCTATCGATGCCAGTTATGTAGATGCTCAAGGGAACATTACGGCTAAGCCCGTCTTTTATACACAAAAAATAAGGACGCTAAACGGACAAATGGAACGTTATATCGCAGATTTGATTGCCGGATATTTACTTACCGGAGAAATCAAATATCGGGACCGGGCTGTCCAAAAAAACAGAGAAGCGGCCGAATTTGCCCGAAGCGCATCTTTCCGGATCAACCACTTAGACACGACTTTCTATATTGTCGATAAGGAGAACACTTTTCCCATGAGCCAATTTATCGATATATGTCCCGAAGTGTTGACGCAGGCAGAAATAGACACTATCGTAAAACGGCAATATCCCGGGACATGGACCCCGCCCGAAGATTTCGAAAGTGCAGAACACAGTGTTTATGACCAACATCTCTGGCAGGAAATCGATGAAAAGTTCAAACGCCCCATGATGTTTGCCCGCTATCATGAAGAAGCCCGCGAGGAATTGAGATATTCATACGAGCTGTGGCTTTTCCGTGCCCCTTCTTTGGGACGAAACGATGGTGGCAGTCTTGAAGGTGACGGATATATGGGCGTGCACGACAATTACCTGGGGGCCATCCCCTGGATGCTATATAAAACCATAGGATACAATAACTTCGCTGCATCCCGCTGGTTTCAGAATATGGGGAAATACCTGACCTATATCAACCCGTTCGGTGGTGCAGGAAACGGATTTTGCGACGGAGACGGCGAAGGGGCTACCATGCCTTATACGATAGAAACGATGGCTCATCTTGTTCCCGAAAACTATTGGAACTTGTGGCGATTTAAAACCATACCCCGACAAGCCGCCAACAAATTTACGGCAGACCTCGGAAAAAGCGACAAAGCCTATACCCTCCTCTCTTTATGGAATTATATGCCGCTCCCCGATACGAGCAACTTAGAAGCGCCGAAAGAATTGGCGGCGATCTTCCGGGACATTGGAGAAGTCGGTATGCACACCGACCTAAACGATGCCAAAAACAATCTGCAAGTCACACTTCACTCTTCTCCTTACGGCTCGTTGATGCACACACATCCTTGCCAAAATGCATTCAATCTGGCTTATGGGGGGCAAGACCTATTCTGGAAAACCGGGTTCTATAATGGCGGGAATTGGCATAATCTACTGAGTTACAAATGCTCACGTGCCCACAACACGATCATGGCCGACGGACAGGTACAAGGGTTTAACAGAGGGGCTTACGGATGGATTACACGATTTGCTCACGGAGAAAAAATCAGTTATGCCGTAGGGGATGCCAGCAATGCCTATAACGGGAAAAACAGGTATCAAGACGTGAAAGACCCCAGCCCGATCTTATTCGACTATAAATACGGTTTCGGTAACCCCGGTGTCACAAAATTCAGAAGGCATGTCGTCATGCTACGTCCGAATCATGTACTCATTTACGACGAACTGGAAGCGAAAAACCCCATTACATGGGAATTTAGATTACACTCGAGAAGATGGATGACCCAATTGGGCGAAGGTTGGTTGATGGGTGTAAACGATTATGCTGCAGCTTCTGCAAAAATGTTTTGCAAAGATCCGATACAAACTACTTTACGGCACAAATATATGCCCAACGAAGAGGACGGCATAGACCCGGAAAAAGATCTGGCACCCGAGGATATGTGGCTTTTACGCCCTTCGGACGATGAAGACAAACTTCCCGACCCGATTCCCGAACATTATCACGGGGCGTTCACAACTGTCGGGAAACACGCAAAAACCCGATTCCTCACCTTAATAGAAATACATCCGGGAAAAGATGCTTCTTTTATTCCGGAAACAGAACCGATTGCTACGGGAAACGACATGTTTACTTTACAGGCTGGAGATTACACGATTATCGCCCAAATGAACGGAAATGAACCGGCTTATCTGGAGATAAGAAACAGCGACAATACGGCTGCTATGGTGACCGGAAGTGCGGCAAAAAGCCTTACTCTGGGAAACGAAACCAGAACGGCTCAATTAGAGGGCAGTACCCTGCTGATGGAAAAGGGGACTTATAAAGGGGACATTTTTATAGAGACGACAGATACGATTCCCGATTTGCTTATCTATGGGAATAAGTACTGAAATAATGAAATCTCAAAAATATTTTTTATTCGCTATAAAAAAGGCAGATACCGCCGTATAGTAAGGATAAAAAAACGACCGTTCCAAAAAGTCTGAACCCTGAATGTCTTTTATCCGACTTTCAGGGTTCAGTTCAATAAACGATTGAGACCGTCTTTCTCAGAGATGTTTTCTAATTCTCTTTACATTTGTACTTTTGATTTTTTACCGGCATCTTTACGGCACATTCCTGTTGCCATTTTTCCAACAAGCGAGATAGCTTATCGGCAATCTGCTTTTCGGCTGAAATCAAATTCTTTTGTTCGCCAATGTCAGTTTTAAGGAAATAAAGCTCTTTTTCTCCGGTATCGAAAAATTCGATCAACTTATAGTCGCCATATCGAACCGCACCGGCCGGACGGCCTCCATGATTCGGATAGTGAGGAAAATGCCAAAATACAGGCCGTTCAGGCATTTTATACGAAAGGTCTTTTAAAACGGGCAAAAAACTTTGTCCATCCAGATTATGCAACGGCTCTTCTCCCGCAATATCCAAAATCGTCGGGAAGAAATCTATTCCGGAAACGACCGCATCGCTATATCCCGAAAGGCGATAAGGCTCGTTCATCTTCACAACGAGCGGCACTCTTATTCCGCCTTCATAAAGATGCCCTTTCCCACCCTTCAACGGCAAATTCGATGTTGGAGATTTTTCGGAAGTAGCCAATCCGCCATTGTCCGAAGTAAAAATGATAACCGTATTATCATACAAACCTTTTTCCTTCAACACAGATAAAATTTTCCCGATATTCTCGTCCATTATCGAGATCATGGCGGCATAAACAGGATCTGACTGCAGTAAACGGTCCCGGTAAGGATTATCAAAAGGTTGTTTGCTCCACCAATCCGGAGTGTCGTTATAACATTCTAACGTATCCAATCCCAACCTTCGGGCTTTCTCCTTAAAATATCGTATTTTCTCTTGTTTTGCGACTAATGGGACATGTACCTGATAGAATGACAAGAACATGAAAAAAGGGCTGTCGCCATTATTTTCTATCATTTTTATTGCCTCATCTCCGATACGGTCGGTAAGATATTCATCTTTATCCAGCGCATGAACACCGGGGATATTATACGGAGCGAAATAACCGTTTTTCCCAACATCGCCTCTATTGCTTCCGGCAAAATTGACATCGTAACCCCGATGCTGGGGATACAACAACGAATCTTCGGAACAATGCCATTTACCGACAAAATAGGTATTGTATCCCGACTCTTTGATTTTTTCGGCAATCGTCATTTCGCTCAAAGGCAAATCGAGCGGATATTCAGGCGGCAGAACGGGACACACCGAATCGATGAGCGCCTTCTGATAATAATATCGTCCGAGTAAAACATCGGTTATCCCGCTTCTTACCGGATAGCGGCCCGTCTGTAAAGAGACTCTCGAAGGAGAACTGACCGGAGCCGCAGCATAAGCGTCGGTAAAGACGATTCCTTCACGAGCCAAAGAGTCTATGTACGGAGATTCATAAAACCGACTTCCGGTGTAAGATAAATCTTTCCACCCCAAATCGTCCGCCAGAATAAACAAGATATTCGGAGACTTTTTTTCGGCACACAAACGTCCGCACGGCAGCAAAAACATTGTTGCAATCGCGGCCAAAGGCTTAGCGACAAGAATTTTCCTTACCATCTCTATATCAAGGCATAAAGAATCAATACGGTTATCAACCCGACAATCGCCACGATGCTTTCCATCACGGTCCATATCTGGAACGTTTGCTTTATCGATACGTTATAATATTCCTTAAACATCCAGAACCCGATATCGTTGAAATGAGAAAACATCAAACTTCCGGAACCTGTGGCTAAAACCATTAATTCAGGTTGTATATGTGTTGCCGAAACAACCGGCAACATAATGCCTGCAGCGGTAATGGTAGCAACAGTCGCCGACCCTACGGCCAAACGCAACAAGGCTGCAATCAACCACGCCATAATAATGGGATTAAAGTCGAAGCTCAATACCATATCTTTTATATAGTCTGCAACACCGCTATCCAATAAAACCTGTTTCAAAGCTCCGCCGCCGGCAATGATCAGCACAACCATAGCTATACTCTCGGCCGATTTTTCAAGGCTCTTCATGATCTCTTTCATCTGCTTTCCCCGTCTTATACCCAAGGTATATATTCCTATTATAACGGCTGCAAACAAGGCGAAATTCGGATTACTTATAAATCGGGCTATCGAAAGAAGAGACTCATTGCCGTTCTCTCCTACCGATAAAGAAAATACCGCACCGATCAACATCAAGATAACAGGAACCAACGTCGTAAAAAGGCTTACGCCCAAACCCGGTAATTCTTCTATTTTATATTCTCTCGGAGTATATAAATTGGCCGGAGGAACGACATGCGTATTCTTGAAAAAAAGGCTCAAAACAGGTCCGGCCAAGATGATTGCCGGAATACATGGCACCAATCCGTATAACAACGACAGATTTACATCGGCTCCATATATGACAGATACTGCCGTCGGCGCAGGATGCGGAGGCAAATAGGCATGGGCTACCGATAATGATGCCGATAATGGAATGCCTAAAAACAACAACGATTTTTTAGACGTCGATGCAAAAGTGTAGATCAAAGGGATCAAGACCAAAAAACTTGCATTATAAATCATCGGCAAACCGACTAAAAAACCGGTTATTATGATTGCCACTTGAATATACTTTTCGCCAAATATGCGGTTCAGCCGATAAGTAATAGCCAAAGCGGCACCGCTTTCTTCGATCAGTTTTCCCAACATGGCACCAAAGGTAAGAATCAGGATCAATCCCCCCATCGTCTCACCGATACCGGACAATATAGAAGCAAGGATATCATTTGCTCCCATTTGATTTAAAAGACCGACAAGAAAAGCAGTAATCAATAAACTAAAGAATGCATTCAGTTTGAATACAGACATCAAGATCAATAGGAATAATACTCCTAAAGCTATAATAATTAAAGGCATAATGTAAAAATATTTATCTTAATCTTATCTATCTTCCATAATCAACTACATACGATTCTTCTTCGTGTTTTTTCAACATTTCGGAATACCTTTTAATAATAAAATCAGCAAAATTCCCACCCATGAAGCGTTGGACAAGCTCCGGCGTGAAAAGAGCGGCATTTTCTCTTACTCTGGGATCTGTGTGTTTTTCTCCATTCATAAGACTTTTAAACATACATCTATATCCGCCGTAGTTCCAAGTCATGCGTCCGTAGGGGGCATCGCTGGCACAAAAAATGCGTTTGTAATTTTCTTCTCCGGCCAATGTATAGGTAATCAGATCGCTTTCGATATGGATATCCCGTTTAGCACTTTCTACAAAATAGAGATTCTTATAAACCAATCCCAGCTCCCGAATTTCATTATACATGGTTTCGGCTTCTAAATAAGAAGATCCTCCTCCACCCATGTGCACAGCCAAAATTTCACTTTCTGGAAATAACTGGGCCAAATGGCAAAGGCCTTCGGTAGGAGTATAACTTGTATCCGCAGCAAAATGGAATGCAGGTACGGCACCGTACTCGATAACCGACCGGGTCAATTCGATAACACGCTCATCATCTATCTGATACGCATTTTGTGCCGGATTCATCTTAATAATCGGGAAGCCAAAATCCTCGACACAAATCCGTACCATTTCTTTTGCATCTTCTACACCGAGCGCTTTAGGATCGGTCCATCCCGAAGGTATAATTTTCTCCGGATATTTGCAACTGCACTCAAATATATAGCGGTTCGATTTCAACAACGCTTCAAAATTTTGCTCTCCTCCCCGATAAGGCGTAGCCGCAGGATTTTGCCAACATAAACAAACATCTACACCGGCCATTTCCATCTCTGCCAATAAATCTTCGACCGAGATAGGACGTCCTTGGTATAAATTGTGCGTAGAATAATATTTATAAAGCATCTGAGACGTCATACCCGAAAAATCGGTCAAGTGTGTATCGGTATCGGCAATGACTTTATTGCGGTTTTCACTTAAATAATCAAGTTGTCTCTGTATTCGTTGTATAACATTTGCATCCATTTCAATCCAAATTAATTTACAATTTCAGGTTTTAGATCACTCAAAACGTTTACATCCAATAAAATTTTCCCTGCCAACACAGAATTCAGCCATGCTTTTCCTTGTTTGTTTTTCTCGACTGGAATATCTTCGGGCGACTTATTCCCCCCGAAAATATCGGTCAACATACGCAAGGCGATTACCGCTTGCTCTTCTGCGACCTTCGTCAAGCCAAACACACAATAGGGCATCATAAAATCATCGCATGTAACAACAGGTTTCTTTATATTTTCATAAACGATTTTTTTTGCCACAATCGAATCCCATCCTTTTACAGCGCCATTGGTCGGCATATAAATAATATCGAAATCTTTATTCAACTGGATGAAATTCTCGCTCCATTCATCAAAGTCATCAACCAGAAAATAGGTTGGTTCTAATTGCAGTTTCCGATAAAGAGTATCCAATATGCGGCAGTTATTCCGTTCCGAGACTGTATTTTCGGATAGTATTGCTATTTTTTTTGCATCGGGATATAAAAGGCGAACGCGATTTAACAGGGATTCCAAAGGAAGTACTTCCAACACTCCCGTAATGTTGGAACAAGGCAAACCATATTGTTCACATTCCCAATTTACCCCACAAAAAACTATCGGAATATCGCAAGAGTCTTTCAGATAAGGCTCGACCACATACTTTACGGCATCATCGTCCGACACTAAAATACCATCCGGCTTAAAGTTTTCTATCTCTTTATAGATACTTTCGGCTTTTTTTTCGGCAAAATCGGATGAGGGATTACGCTTGCAATCCATATATATTATTTTCAGACTATCCCCCCAACTCATCACACTGTCGCGTATGACCGCACAGACTTTATCGCTGGTCGGATACCCTTCATGATAAGAGTTAATATATAAAATACGCTTTTGTCGTTGTGTATCATTACAAGATATCGATGAGACCAATATCGTTGCCAGAAAAATCCAGAATATCGCTTTCATATCTTATTTACTTTTTATCATACCATTTTATCAAATTCCAAACATTGGTATTCAGAATTTTCATCTGATCCAACAAGTCGGTATAAGGCTGGTATTTACTATCGACTATCCCTTTATTCGAATCTCGGTTCGAAACGTCCGTGCTCAAATCGTTCGGATCATTATCTTGATATTTGAACCAATGCCAACCGATACAATTTTTAGACTTCATCAATTCTATGCAGAAGTTTTGATAAAAGTAACCTCTATCTTTCTGGGTTCTGACATTCCAACCGGCTCCTGTTCGATTAGGCAAAGGAGTATCTTCTCCCTTCGTGTACCATTCTGTTATAATAAAAGGACGCCCCGACCATTCGCTCCAGTCACGGAGTATCGACTCGACCGGTTCCCATTTCCGATAATGATTTATCGAAATAACATCCATATAGCGGCCTGCAACCTTGAACATCGCCTCATTTTGCAACTCTTCCCGTTCTTGGTTGAAGCGACATCCGAGATAAAGGTGGTTAGGGTCATATTTGCGAATTGCCGTCACTACTTTTTTCAAATAGGTTTCGAGCATATAAGCCAAGAACTCATTCCGGTCTTCGTCGGTTATGTCTTCTACACCACAAGCCCGGTTTTTCCGTTTTTCCAACCACTCTTTCGCCGCAATATAGCCATACTCGTCTTTTGCCAGAAGGGTCAAATGACGGTCGAGAGCATTATTGACCCACGGCAACTCATTATCGGTAAAATAGCCCAGCAAGCATTTATCATTTTTATATTTGGCAATAGGCGCCACAGCTGCTTCGACATATTTGTCGAATTCCGGATCGAATACCATTGGCAGATCGAACCGATACCCTTGCCACCCGTGATACAAATAATCTCCTCCGGCAGCTTTTCTATGTTGTGATTTGAACCGACTCATCGGGCTTATGATAACCGTATAGACCAATGGATTGTCATGTTGCCGAACTTCATCGCAAGCCGACCACGCTCCAACCCCATTGAATCCATAAGACCTCAAAAAATCGGAGTGCTTTTCGACCCACTGCTCTTCAGTCCCGAAAATCTCTTGAAATGCTTGTTTCTGCACATCAGAGGTTCCCGGAGAAAAGGCAACTACCCCTTTGTGTATAAACGGATAACCTTCGGGATCGATAAACCACCAACGTCCGTCGATTTGCTGTACCCGAAAAAATCCCGTGGCCTCTTGCCGATTTGTCATCCAACTGCCGTAAGCATTTAATGACGGTTCTTTTTTAAACTTAAACCCCGGCAAACGGTCGAGTGTTTTGGCAGTATAACTTCGCCAGATACTATCTTCGGCATTTTTCCGGGCTTCAACCGTTCTATACGATTGAGCACTTGCCAAAAACGGGAAAAACAAGATTCCTATCCACAATACTTTCAGATGATATTTCATTAAAAACATACTCCCCCCTTTCTATCAATTTTTTACCTTATCTATATAAAATGCGCCATTACCACTTGTAACAACATATATCCGCCCATTCGACGGGTTCATGTCAACACCTTTAATTCGTAAAGAGCCTAATTTGTTATCATAGATTTGTCGGAAATTATTTCCGCAATCATCACTATACCAGACAGCAGAAGGCACATCCGACCAATAAAGATTTTCGCCTCCGATGATGATGTGATCTCCTTCGATACAGAGAGATGAGACATTGCACAAATCTTCATTCCGAGGGAAAACCTTTTCCCAATGCGCCCCTTCATTCTTGCTGCACCAAAGACCTTCTCTTATAAACCCGGCATATAGCCACCCGCGTTTTTTATCTTGCTTTATAACCGTCAATACAGATGCCGTATCTTTTAAGAAAGGCAAGTCTGCTGTAATATCCATCCATTTTTTGCCACTGTCCTGACTTTTAAAGATACCGGTACTCCGTTCTCCGACATACAGTGTTCCCGAACGCAAAGCATCCACCTCCAACAAATTATTGCAACCGCAAACATTCTTGACCTGCCCTACGACAATATTGAGCAACTCATTATCGATAAAGTTTTTATTTACCGGCACATCCTTTAATTGCTCTTCCAACGGGAATGTCATTTTTTCCCAATGATCTCCGAAGTCTGTCGTTTTATATATTCCTCCAGATTTCGCCAGACAACCATCGATATAAGCATAATAAGTTCCCGGGCAAAGTACATCTTCCTTGATCGCTTGAATATATGCTCCCTGTTTTTCAAACACGGTTTCGCTTTGTCCGTCTTTTATACGAACAATTCCGGCCACCGTTGCTTTTTCTCCCGTATCTCCGGCTTTCAGGCGATGATATCCCCCATACAAAACGAAACTGTTATCGGCAGCCGAATATGCAATCGCCGTCGATGATGAATATTTCTTGCCATCTATTTGTTTATAGCGTTCACCGTTATTATTACTCATCATGGGACGATGATCGGCCAAAGTGAAACAAACCGAATTTTTCGAATACGGATTAAAAGCGACATGTTCCAAACAACAGGTCTCGAGCCCTTTAAAATAGTGTGCATTATAGGTCAACCCATTATCGGTACTTTCGCACACACCATACCAGTTGGAGAATAAAATACGGTTTGAATCGCTCCAATCTACTTTTATTTTCGAAATAGCCCATCCTGCTTTTTCAACAGACGTGTAATAGCTCGGACGTTCTTTGATACTTTCCAATGTATGCGTAGCAATCAAAGACCAACTTTTCCCTGCATTATCAGAACGATATATAGGAATCGGAGATAAGGTATGCCCGGGACGTGCATCCGGAGAACAATACAATATGTCCGGATCAGAAGGGTCAACGGTCAAGGCAACATATTTATAATCTCCGGGTAATCCTTGCATACAAGGGACGAAAGATTTTCCGAGATTATCACTTTTCCATATACCTTTTTCGGTCGATGCATATAAACAACTTTTCTTATTTTTAGCGACGATCACAATATCCCGAAAACCGGCCCCTTTATAACAAAGCTGCCACGATTCACCCTTGTCTTTCGACATATATAAATGGCCCTGTTCCGACGCAGCATAATAATTTCCGGATAAAGAATCGATTGCTACACAAGTAAAACATTCTTCCTCTTTCTGAACCTCTCGCCAAGTCTCACCGCAATCGGAGCTTTTCCATATCGCTCCGCAATAATCGGCAGTTATCCAGATATCAGGAGAGTGCGGGTCGGCCAATATTACTTCTCCGTATTGACGGGTCGGACCATTTCCAAAATATTTTACTTCGGAACACACCTCTTTCCAGTGTTCTCCCCCATCGGTAGATTTGTGAATACTCCCGAAAAAAGTCTGGTTACGCAAATCCCCCGAACAACGGAACAATATCGAATCGGCCAATGGGTGTATGCCGATGCTCCTGACATAATGATGATACCAACGGTTCATTCCGTTATTAACGGCTTTCCATGACTTCCCGCCATCTTCGCTTTTGAAAACTCCGGCGACATCGCATCGGGCATAAAAGATATCTTTTTGATGGGGAGATTGCAGAAATCCGATAATATAGCCTCCGCCTCCCGTATCAGACTGAGTCCATACAAAACGGGAATCTTTTGATCTGCCGGTACACGATCCCGCGATAAAGATCAGGAGGGAAAAGAAAGTCCCGATCATAAGATTTTTACTTGTCCACATATTCAATTTTCATTTTATCAAACCAACAATTCAATGTATCGATCTCGAATGCCCAAGATGCCTCATCGGTGGTAAGCGAAGTGTCTTTCGTGATACATTGTTTTATTTTCTCTTGTTTCAAAGCGACTTTTATCCGATACAAATGATCTGCATATTTATCGCTCAAGGCCATATTGTCGGGGCCATATTTATATTGTATCCTATTTTTCCTTGTCCATTCATACCGTTGTTTATAATTCTCAAAAGACAAATCGAGCAATGTCTTTTTCGAGAAATCGGCATCGAGATTATCTTCATACAAAATGCCCTCATTCCTCAGTTTTATTTGCAATATTTTTTCACGGGCAACCGGCAAAACCAGTTCTTCCTCCGTCAATGTCGAAAAAGAGTCGGTATCTATATGCCTGATATTTTCCGTATAAAAAACAATCTCTTCCTTCGTCAACGGTTCACCATCGACATAAGCGACAATCTTTTCCTGCATATCCGAACAAGAGAGTGCAAGAACCGACATCCCGATAATAGAGCTACGGTATATATTCATGGGCTCCAATATCATAATTTCCGTAAGGCACTTTATTTCCCCAATAATCCGTATTCCCCATTTCCGGAAGTCCGATACCCAAATCTGTCAAATCACATCCGGCATCGATAGCCGGAGATCCGGATAAAATTTTCAATCCGTCGCAAAACCCGATTCCGGTCTCTGTTATTTGAGAGAATAACGGATCGGCAATGACGGCATTAGGTTCATCTTTTACGCCCGACACATTATACCAAAGGTTATAATCATGCGGATGTCCCATTTCCACTCCATTATATTTCATACCTTCAGTATGATAAAAGATATTGTTATACACGTAACACCACGATTTTTTCCCGTCGGTGCTACCGAATGCCGATATCGGATTTCCGACAAAGGTATTGTTATGGATATAGCGTCTTTGAGGAACATCACAATCATAAAAATATATGAAACCTTTTTGCCGGGTATTGCCTGTACCGCAATTGCGAAATACATTATAACGAAATACCGTCATGTCGTTCGTCCCTCCCGGAGCACACATCAAAATGGCACTCCCGTAGCAATCGTGTCCATAGTTATGTTCGAAAATTACATTGTACGAATGATAATCGCTATCGAAAGGATTACGGTCGCAACCCGGCTCCAGATGTCCGTACGATTCACACCCGCTAACCCGTCCGTTCCTGACGTTCCAAGTCCAGATTCCGGCCGTACATTTATTATCGCCATTATAAGACGAGGCATTATAGCATAATGAGTTTGTTATAGAAACATCTGCACTACAAAAAATCACGATTCCGTCGCCTCTCAGATTTCGGGCTATACACCCCGAGATATGGTTGTTGCGGCTCACGGTATCATCGATTTCTTCTTGTGTTGCATCAAACTTACGCCCGGCAATCATGATTCCGGTGGCGCAATTATCCACGACGCAATTCTCGATCTTGACATTCACAAATCTGCTTCCTTCCGGGATAAAGGTATTTTTACCGTGATTTCCCACCCTTATTCCGCAATGGTCAAATTCTCTCTGCCCGTAACGGTAACTGCAATTAACGGCATATACTCCCCGAATAAGAATGTTCTCGACCGCCTTATTTTCTCCACCATCGACAGCGATCCCATTTCCATTTTCAGAACGCACTTCGATATTTTCAATGATCCAATGGCTTTGTCCTCTTAAACGGACAGCGTCATCATCTCCTGCCGTTATCTGAATAATCGGCCTATCGCCTTCTCCATATCTACCTAAAACGATCTCTTTCCCCAAAGATCCGCTTCCCCGAGGAGTCAATGCCACCGAATCGCACCATTTATCTCCACAACGGAACAAGATACGATCACCCGGAAGAAATGCTTCTTGCTCATTCACACGGCCGATGGTTTTCCATGCCTGATCGATCGACAAGCCCGAATTCTTGTCATCCCCGTCATTGCTCACATAGTAGCAACGGGAGGTGTTCGAGTTTCCGCTGCATGATAACAACAGACTCACTATAAAAAATGGGATTATACTCTGTCGACAAATCTTAAATATTTGGTTACTCATGCTCCTCTGTATTTTTCATTTCATTGATAAACTCTTACCCAATCGATATAAAAGGTCTGGGGGAAAATAGAATCATCGACACCTCTCATTCCGCCCCAGTTTCCGCCTATTGCCAGATTCAAGACGATATGGAACGGACAATCGAACGGCCATGTCGAACTGTCGCCTCGACCATCATTTTCGAAAGAATGATACAGAATATCATCCACATAAAAATCGAGTCTGTCTTTATTCCAACGGCAGCTGTATACATGAAACCCGTCTTTAGAATCGGGCAACTTTATTGCCGAACCTTTATCTGTTTTTTTCGTATGATTATATGCCCCCGTGTGAATTGTTGCATGTACAGTATCTTTTTCGAAACCGACAAATTCCATTATATCGATTTCTCCACTATGAGGCCAACGACCATACTTGTTATCGGTAGGCAACATCCAAATGGCAGGCCAAACACCTCTTCCCTCCGGCAATTTCGCCCTGACCTCGATTCGGCCATACAACCAATCGCCTTTTCCTTTGGTAACAATGCGACCCGATGTATATGAGGCATTACCCAATGTCTCTTTTCGGGCAGTAATCAATAGACAACCGTCTTTTACCGAAACATTGGATGGAGAAGATGTGTAAGCCTGTAACTCTTTATTGGATTTATAAGCAGGCCATATATTATAACTCCACTTCGTAGTGTCTAAAGAGGTACCATTAAACTCCTCTTCCCAAACCAACTGCTGCTGGGAAAAAGCAACAGAAAAGAAAGCTGCATAAAAAAATGCGAAACAGATATATACTTTTTTTAGCTTCATAAGTTTATGTTTTTCAATTATTTCTTAAACGTTTTCAGTCGATTCTTCAAAATATTCATCAGTTTATCCGGATTTTCTATATTCCGGGGATAATAGTAATATATCAACTGGTCGATATCCATGTTCAACAATTCGGGCATTCTCTTCTCCAATAAAGGAATATCTTTATCCGCCATGTTATGGTTTTCGATCAAGAAAAGAGACTTTTTCCCCTGTTTCTTTGCAGCATCTATAAAACGCTGGCCCGTGTGTCCGACCAATACTTTTCCGGGGTTCTCCGTCTTCCCGCCATCTTCCAAACGCCACGGACGCCCATCACAACCGTAATAATCAAGGCCTTCGGTTTCGGCCATTTTATATACGACTTTATCGGGAAGATCCGAGTAGATAAACATTCCTATTGTTTTATCCGGATAATGAGTTTTGAGATATTTATTGATCTTGGTATAAAAATCGACATTAGCCTGCAACTGTTGGTCTTCTGTCGGATCGGGGCCCATTTTCTCTATTGCCTTAGGAGAATAATCGATGCTCAAGGTTTTGGGCTCATCCCAGATTATGCCTTTTATATCCCAACTGCTATACAATTTATCTAATGCTTGTATCATAAACTCATACGTTTCTTCATAATGAATGCTACTGATGCGTCCGGTTACCGAAGAATCTACGGGAGTTCCATCTTTTCGCAAAATCCACGTTTGGGGGTTTCTGATCGTAAACAGGCTGGGAACTTTGGGCGCTCCGGCAAGTATCCCCGCCCATCGAGACGGAACTGCAATAACCGACATTCCCAATTTTGCGGCCTCATTGCATATAAACTCGACATTTTCAAATGCCGCCGCAAAATCTTGTTCCAGAATCGAGAGGGTTATCGTATCCGTACCGACATCGGCCATCCATTTCAAATCTTCCCGGATATGTCTTGGTACCATCGTGTACATGTGTGCCCGATAATAAAAGGCATTCAGTATTTTCCCCGATGTCTTTTTTCCCACCACATCTGAGAACGGAGCTGCGACTCCCGGAAAAAGTCGAGAAGCGAAAACTATGCCGCTTGCAGCTGCCATATTCTTGATAAATGTCCTTCGTTCCATAGATACGATATTTTTTGCAACGCCTATTCCCTCTATTTCGAATATTGTTATTCTTTATCAGCAAACGTTATGCTCTTCCAATATGCATTACCGGGGAACCCGTTTCTTACCAAAATACTCTGCATTACGCGCACTACTACTTTCTGCCCGGAATAATCGCTCAAGTCGATTTCTATATCTTCATATTTCCGTACTTTTTTGGCTGCTTCGTATTCATGCAACGGTTGAGGATACTCTTCGGGCTTTATATCCCATTTGAGAGGGGCGCCTCCGTCTATAATTTTTTTATAAACGCGGTCATGTTGCACATATACCATCAACATCCATTTACGTCCGGGGTCAGAAGCGACTTTCAGATGCATAACGGGATGAGCTCCCAACTGCACCGTACGTTGCAATTTTACACCTCTGACTTCATCTCTCGGATAGGTAACCAATACAGAGTCATCAATAAACGTCCCGCCACGAATACCTCGCAATCCGCCTCCGGGAGCTCCGTATCCGCTCCGGGAAAGTGTCCATTCGGGATTCCACCATTTCACAAACTCATCGGGATGAAACAGCTCTGCATCTTGTGTTATAATATCCCGCTGTACGGGTATATATATTTTACCGTCTTCGATCTTGACGCCTTCTTTTTTCATGAATTCCAACCCGACAGCAACCGTACGCTCGGCCAATTCTGTAATAGACATATCAACCGGTTCGATCAATTTCATAAAGCCCAAATGGTCGCCTTTAATCCGATCATTAAACGGACGAATCATATTCTCGGGCAATGCTGCCGATCCGTTCATCGCAGCCAACACCGTAGCCACATTCGCCGCCTGACAATCGGCATCGCTAAAGTCCGAAGCCTGATAAGCCATATTGATAGATTTCATTACATCCCCTTCACCGAAATAGAGAGCCACCATGGCAAATCCGGCATTCCATACGGCACTGTTGGTTCCCGGATACTCGATTCCCCAGCGCTCTTCGACATATTTCATACAATCTTTCCACGATGCTCCCGACTCGGCCATCCGGATGATTTCTTCACCGCATATC
>CASFRL010000153.1 GCA_949297285.1 uncultured Bacteroidales bacterium | reverse complement strand
TTCGACTGGTACGACACATTTGTTATCGAAGAGCGTTTCGGTTTCAATAAAACCACCCGTAAAACATTTGTTACCGACCGATTGAAGTCGTGGATGTTCGGCATTGTTATCGGCGGCATTCTTTTGGCGGCAATTGTTGCTTTATACCAGTGGTTGGGAACTTCGTTCTGGTGGGTGGCCTGTATTGTGGTGGTAGCATTCAGCGTGTTGATGAATATGTTTTATTCGGAGTGGATCGTACCGTTGTTTAACAAGCAGACACCTTTGGAAGAGGGAGAATTGAGAGATGCGATAGAAACTTTTGCCAACCGTGCCGGGTTCAAACTGAAAAATATTTATGTGATAGACGGATCGAGACGCTCGACGAAGGCGAATGCCTATTTCAGCGGGTTAGGGCCTAAAAAACGAATTGTCCTTTATGATACGTTGATTGCCGATTTGGATACCGAAGAGATCGTTGCTGTCCTTGCCCATGAGATAGGGCATTATAAGCATCGGCATACATGGCAGATGTTGACGGCATCGGTGGCTAATACGGTATTGACATTTTTCCTGTTATCATTGGTCTTGGAGAGTCAGGTGTTGGCAAAAGCCATGGGAGGCACCAGCCCGTCTTTTCCCTTGGCATTGGTAGCATTCGGTTTGTTATATACTCCGTTAGGACTGCTGACGGGAATCGGGATAAATGCACTTTCTCGCCGAAATGAATATCAGGCCGATGCCTTTGCTGCATCTTTTGGATTGTCCGATGCTTTAATCGGAGGGCTGAAAAAACTTTCTGTCAAATCATTAAGTAACCTGACCCCCGATTCTCTGTATGTAAAAATATATTATTCCCACCCTACGTTGTTGCAACGCATGGCGGCTTTGCAAAAATATAAATGAGATGAATGTAGAGATTATTGTAATCGGAGATGAATTGTTGATCGGTCAGGTAACCGATACCAATTCGTCATGGATGGCTCGTAATTTGAATAAGATCGGTTCGGAAGTAATGGAAATTACAACCGTGCGCGACCGTCGTGCCGAGATTGTGGACGCTATCCGGCAATCATTCAGCCGTGTGGATATTATTTTGATGACCGGCGGGCTCGGCCCGACCAAAGACGATATTACCAAACAGACCCTCTGTGAGTATTTCGGGGGCAAGATGGTTTTTAATGCTGAAGTTCAAAAGAACAACGAATGTTTTTTTGAACGGAGAGGGCTGAAGATGAACGCCTCTACCCGTACACAAGCCATGGTTCCTGATTGCTGTACGGTGATACAAAATCCGGTAGGGACGGCTCCCATTATGTGGTTTGAGAAAGACGGAAAAGTGTTGGTATCGATGCCCGGAGTTCCGGCAGAAATGCAACAGGCCATGACCGAAGAGGTGATACCCCGTTTAAAAAAACGTTTTCCCGATCATGCTGCCATCTTGCACAGAACATGCCTTGTCAAAGATTTTTCAGAATCGGCTTTGTCCGAATATCTCACCGATTTTGAAGCCGGTTTACCGTCGTCTGTAAAATTGGCATATCTTCCGGTTCCCGGAGTTATTCGGTTGAGATTGACCGCTCGGGGAGAGGATGAAAAAGCCTTGGCCGTACAGTTGGATGGAATTTTTTCTCGATTGGAGAACCTGTTGGGGAAACACATATTTTGTCATCAAGATGCAACCATGGCAGAAGCGTTGGGGTTATTGTTGACATCTGCCGGATTGACGATTGCCACAGCCGAAAGTTGTACCGGTGGGAATATTGCCCATGAAATAACACAAATACCCGGGAGCTCGACTTATTATAAAGGAAGTGTCGTGTCTTACGCCAATGAGGTGAAAGAGAATGTGTTGGGCGTTGATCATGATACAATAAATAAATACGGCGTTGTAAGTGGCGAAGTCGTAGGTCAAATGGCGAATGGCGTGCAGCGTTTGTTGAAAACCGATTGTGCCATTGCCACGTCGGGTATTGCCGGACCGGGTGGGGCTGTTCCCGGAAAACCTGTGGGGACAGTATGGATTGCCGTATCGAAAGGAGATCAAGTGATGTGCCGTAAATATTGTTTCGGAAATTCCCGAACAGCGAATATAAACCGTTTTACGCATACGGCATTGTTGCAGATGATCTCTCTCTTGTGCGAATGATTCGAGTATTGGAATTCAAAAAAAAGAGTATTTAATAGAAAAAAATTTGGAAGGTATTCTTAAAAACATTTACTTTGCACTCTGTTTGTGAAAGCAGTAGAAAATCAATAAAAAAATAGATAAAGCGATGTCGAAGATTTGTCAAATTACCGGAAAAAAAGCAATGGTTGGCAATAACGTATCTCACTCAAAGAGACGTACAAAAAGAAGATTTAACGTCAACCTGTTTACCAAAAAGTTCTATTGGGTAGAACAAGATTGTTGGATCAGCTTGAAAATTTCAGCTGCCGGTCTCCGTACCATTAATAAAATGGGATTGGATGCAGCTTTGAAACAGGCTGCAGAAAAAGGTTATTTAAACGCATAATTAGAAGGAATTTAGAAGATGGCAAAGAAAGCTAAAGGTAATAGAGTACAAGTAATTCTTGAATGTACGGAGCACAAAGCAAGTGGTATGCCCGGAACTTCAAGATACATTACCACTAAGAACAGAAAAAATACCACAGAAAGATTGGAGTTGAAAAAATATAATCCTATCTTGAAAAGAGTAACTATTCACAAAGAAATTAAATAATATTGAGCTATGGCAAAGAAAACCGTTGCGTCTCTTCAGAAAGGTGATGGACGTACTTATTCAAAGGTGATTAAGATGGTGAAATCGCCGAAGACAGGAGCTTATACATTCCAAGAAGAAATGGTTCCTAACGAAAACGTAAATGAAGTGCTCGCTAAATAATCGAGAAATAAATGACATAATATAAAGAGCTTCCTTACAATTCTGTAAGGAAGTTTTTTTTTGTCGCTTTATTTTGTACTTTTGTATTTTGAAAGTCATGTGATATGGCCGGGAAGTACCTCGAAGTCTTCGTCACAATCGTTTGTCTGATGAGCGGAGAATTTAGGAAAATGGTTTGTAATTAATGATAATAAATAAATATGGGTTTATTCGGTTTTTTTTCTAAAGAAAAGAAAGAGACGTTGGACAAAGGTCTCTCCAAAACCAAAGAGGGGGTATTTTCAAAACTTGCTCGTGTTGTAGCGGGAAAATCGAAAGTCGATGATGATATACTGGACGATCTGGAAGAGGTTCTTATTACGTCGGATGTCGGAGTTGAAACAACTCTGCGTATTATAGAGCGTATCGAGAAGCGGGTAGAACGCGATAAATATGTTTCTACGGGAGAATTGAAAGGTATGTTGCGTGAAGAGATTGCAGCCCTGTTGACAGAAAATGATAATGAGGCGGAAGGAGAGTTTTCTGTTCCTGAAAACAAGCGTCCCTATGTCATTATGGTCGTTGGCGTAAATGGTGTCGGCAAAACGACAACGATTGGCAAATTGGCATACCAGTATAAAAAGAACGGCAAAAAAGTCTATTTAGGTGCTGCCGATACATTTAGAGCCGCAGCCGTTGAGCAACTTGTTATTTGGGGCGAACGGGTAGGCGTGCCGGTCGTAAAACAGAAAATGGGTGCAGACCCGGCATCTGTTGCCTTTGATACTTTGAATTCGGCAAAAGCCAATGACGCCGATGTTGTCATTATCGACACGGCAGGACGTCTGCACAACAAGATCGGATTAATGAACGAGCTTTCCAAAATCAAGAAGGTAATGGATAAAGTTATTCCCGGCGCACCTCATGAAGTGTTGTTGGTACTGGACGGTTCTACCGGACAAAATGCTTTTGAACAAGCCAAGCAGTTTACCGCTGCAACCGAAGTCAATGCATTGGCGATTACCAAACTTGACGGTACGGCAAAAGGCGGGGTTGTGATCGGAATATCCGATCAGTTCAAAACTCCGGTTAAATATATAGGCTTGGGCGAAGGAATGGAAGATTTGCAAGTCTTTCACAGAAAAGAGTTTGTCGATTCCCTTTTCGGGGATGAGTAAGATATTGGGTAAAACTTTTTTACGGTTTTACGGGAACAAGATCGCGCAAAGATGTTTATATCCTTTGCGCGATTTCTATGCAAAGAGAATGTGTGAATTAATTTTTCTTTAATTTACAGAATAATATAGATGATTAAAAACAGAGTCGATATAATAACATTGGGATGTTCCAAAAATTTGGTAGATTCCGAACAACTTATGCGGCAATTCGAAGCTGCGGGATACGAAGTGCATCATGATGCCGAGAAAGTGACCGGCGAGATTGTCGTCATCAACACCTGCGGATTTATAGGCGATGCCAAAGAGGAGTCGATCAATATGATTTTAAATTTTGTCGCTGCAAAGGCAAAGAAGAAAATCAAGAGACTTTTTGTTATGGGTTGTCTTTCCGAACGCTTCATGACCGAGCTTGCCGGAGAAATTCCCGAGGTAGATAAGTTTTACGGCAAGTTTGACTGGACGAGATTGCTGGATGATTTAGGAAAAGAATATCAATCGGATTTGCGACTCGAACGGGTATTGACGACTCCGTCCCATTATGCTTATATAAAAATAGCCGAGGGTTGCAACCGTATGTGTTCTTATTGCGCTATTCCCATTATTACCGGACGTTACCAGTCGCGCCCTATGGAAGAGATTCTCGAAGAGGTCGAGATGTTGGTAAAGCGGGGCGTTAAAGAATTTCAGGTTATTGCACAAGACCTTACCTATTACGGAATGGATTTATACGGAGAGTTTCGTATCGCCGAATTGATAGATCGTATGGCCTCCTTGCCCGGCGTAGAGTGGATACGTCTGCATTATGCCTATCCGGCACGTTTCCCTTATGACCTGTTGCCCGTCATGCGCAAACATGAGCATGTTTGTAAATATCTCGATATTGCATTGCAGCACATTAGTGATAATATGTTGCAGATGATGCACCGTCATGTAACCCGAAAAGAAACATACGAATTGCTTGCTCGAATACGGGAAGAAGTTCCCGGAATACACATTCGTACCACTTTGATGGTCGGACATCCGGGAGAGAGTGAGTCTGATTTTGAAGAACTGAAAGATTTTGTCCGGAAAGCTCGATTCGAACGTATGGGGGCATTTGCCTACTCCGAAGAGGAGGGAACCTACTCGGCCGAACATTATACCGATGATATTCCCGAAGAGGTGAAGCAAGAGCGGTTAGATGAGTTGATGGCCATACAGGAAGAGATCGCAGCCGAAATAAATGCTTCTAAAATAGGAAGTGAGATGAAGGTGATTATCGATCGGGAAGAGGACGAATATTATATCGGACGTACCGAGTTCGATTCACCGGAGGTAGATCCCGAGGTTTTAATCAAAAAAGAGAAAGAGTTGATTCCCGGAGAATTTTATACGGTTCGAATTACCGATGCTCAAACGTTTGATCTGTTCGGGGAGGTCTTATAAGCAGCTGTTAAAATAATGAGTAGAGGATTGACCGTCTCAGAAATACAAGAAGCCCAGCAAATCTGTCTGGACAAGGGTATTCCCTTCTTTTCGTATCGTTTGCCCGGTTGTGAGAGTCTCTGTTTTGGCGCACAGGTTTCGGGAGATGTCGCCGAAGCACCCGATGTTGCCGCTTTTCTTGGAGAATCGGGCTTCCTGCTATCTCCTTTTTGTGTAACGGAATTATCTCCGATACGTTTTATAGAAAAAGATATCGACCTGTCGAGCCCTGAAGATTGGGATATACTGAAGGCTATGCCTTCCAACAGTGTGTCGGAACCCGTTCCGGTCGGAGCAACCGATCGGGAAGAATATTTACAGCAGGCCGAGCAGGCCATTTCATGGCTTAAGTCGGGAAAAGTCCGGAAGATCGTGTTATCGAGAGTAAAAGCACACTCTTGTAAACCTTATGAAAGTGTTACCGTATGGTTTTCTGAGCTGTGCAAAACCTATACCGGGAGTTTTGTCTTTCTGGTTTCGATTCCCGGCGAAACTTTATGGATGGGAGCCTCTCCCGAAACGCTCTTGAGTTGTTCCGATTCGGGGATTTGTACGATGTCTTTGGCCGGAACAAAAGGCCGTGACGATTTTTCGGAATGGACAGAAAAGGAGCGTGAAGAGCAACAGATTGTTACCGAGTATATCGAGTCTTGTTTTTTGAATGTCAGTAGAGTAAGACCGGAAATATCCGGACCTGAATCCCGTCTGGCCGGAAATGTCAAGCATCTATGTACGACGTTTGCATTGGATAAAGAATCGGCATCAAAGATCGACATGCCTCGTTTGATAGCAGCTTTGCATCCGACACCCGCAGTCGGTGGATTTCCGTTGAAGGAAGCCCTCTCATCGATTCGTGAAATAGAAAAGCATAACCGTCGTTATTATGCCGGATATTTAGGCCCGGTTTATGGAAACGGACAGTTCGATTTATTTGTAAATTTGAGAAGTATGGAACTTTTCAGCGATAGAGTCGAGTTGTATGTCGGTGGTGGCTTAACGGCTTTATCCGATGCCGATGAAGAATGGAACGAAACGGAAATAAAATCCCGCACCTTGTTGGATTTGATAGCTCCGTTCAACGGAAATCGCTTGTGATCTGTTTCTATTCTATAAAGTAAGATTGTTGTTTTAAGTGAGTCAGCTAAGAATATAAAAATATGCAGGTTTCTGATAAAGAGTGTTGTACGATATTGGCAAATCTTCTTGTTGCCAAAGGAATAAAACGGGTCGTATTATCGCCCGGATCGCGTAATGCGCCTTTGATTGTCTCGTTTGCACGCCTCCGAGAGGTCGAGAAATTTGTCGTTTTAGATGAGCGGAGTGCGGCTTTTATGGCCATGGGCATGGCACAACAGACAGGAGAGCCGGTCGCTGTGGTCTGTACCTCGGGAACCGCATTGTTGAATTATGCTCCTGCTGTGGCAGAGGCCTATTACCAGCATGTTCCCTTGATTGTTGTCTCTGCCGACCGTCCCGAAGAGTGGATCGATCAGGACGATAGCCAGACCTTGCGGCAAAAGAACATATTTTCATCATTTGTCAAGGCATCCTATTCTTTGCCCGCAGAAATTACTTGTGAAGATGAACGGTGGTATGTAAACCGATCGGTCAATGAAGCGATCAATCGGTCGATGTCGCCGAAGCCCGGTCCGGTACATATCAATGTCCCCTTGCGGGAGCCGCTTTATTGTCTGCGGGAAATTTGCAACAGTCGTTCAGAGCGGGTAATTACCCCTTTGCCCGTTAATACTTGTCTTCGAGAAGATACCGTAAAAGAACTTTCCGAATTGATTTCCCGAAGTAAAAAAGTGATGATTCTGGCATCGTTTGGTAAACCAGATGCAGAATTGTCTTTTTTATTGAACCGATTATCTTCGTTTCCTCAGGTAATCGTACTTACCGAGACGATCTCAAATTTGCGAATAGACGAATCCATTCCTGCAATCGACCGGGTGCTATCGATAATTTCCGATGAGGAGAAATCGAAATTTTCACCCGATTTGCTGATCACATTCGGTGGATCGCTTGTCTCACGCATGATAAAGCAATTTCTGAGAAAATATCCGCCAGCCGAACATTGGAGTCTGGATGAGAATCTCCGTATTGCAGATACAATGCAGTGTATGAGTCGGCATATCCGCATGAATCCCGTTGACTTCTTTTCTCAACTTGTAGATCACATATATCCTTCAGAAAGTTATTATCATGATTTATGGATAAATCGTAGAGCGGAAGCGACATATCGACATGAGCATTATCTTGCGAATATCGAATGGAGCGACTTAAAGGCATTCTCTCGGATATTTCCCGCAATTCCGCCGAGAAGTGTATTGCAATTGTCGAACAGTACGCCTATACGTTATGCCCAATTGTTTGAATACAACCAGATAGAGCGTTCGGATTGTAATCGGGGAGTGAGCGGCATAGACGGGGCGACATCTACTGCCGTAGGAGCTGCCTGCGTGAGAACGGGGTTGACAGTCTTTATAACCGGAGACATGGGATTTTTGTATGACTCCAATGCCTTGTGGAACAGATATGTTCCGCCTACACTCAAAATTATCGTGATGAAAAATGGAGGAGGAGGGATATTCCGGTTTATACAAGGACCGTCCGATTTACCCGAATTGGAAGCCTATTTTGAAACGGTGCAGAACGTTGATGTAGAGGGATTTGCCCGTTTGCATGGGTTCGATTGCTATACTGCCGCTTCTGAAGATGAATTGGAAAAGGTGCTGCCCGATTTTTTCCAGCTTTCCGATAAACCCGCTATCTTATCGGTCGAAACGCCCCGTACGGTTAATGACCGGGTCTTAAAAGGATATTTTAAGCGATGACCTGCCTTGCGGTGGAAAATAGAAATAAATATTGTCGAAAAATAAATATATAAATTTTACAACTACTATGGCAACAAGAGAATGGAAAACCATAAAAGAGTATGAAGATATTAAATTCGAATTTTTCGAAGGAATAGCCAAGATAACGATCAATCGTCCCGAAGTATATAATGCGTTTCGTCCGCAAACCAACTTTGAAATGCTGGATGCCATGGCGATTTGTCGGGAGCGGAACGATATAGGGGTTGTCGTGTTTACCGGAGCAGGCGATAAAGCCTTTTGTTCGGGAGGAGACCAAAAAGTGAAAGGTATCGGCGGTTATATCGATAAAGACGGTGTGCCCCGTCTGAATGTTCTTGATTTGCACAAGGCGATACGTTCCATTCCCAAGCCTGTGATTGCCATGGTCAACGGCTATGCAATCGGAGGCGGTCATGTATTGCACGTTGTTTGTGATTTGACCATAGCCTCTGAAAATGCACGTTTCGGGCAGACCGGACCTAAAGTCGGCAGTTTCGATGCCGGATTCGGATCTTCTTATTTGGCTCGTTGTGTCGGCCAGAAAAAAGCTCGGGAGATTTGGTTCCTGTGTCGCCAATACACGGCAAAAGAGGCCGAAGAGATGGGAATGGTCAATAAAGTCGTACCGTTCGACCAACTTGAAGACGAAACGGTAGAGTGGTGTAAGACGATTTTAAAGCGTAGTCCGATGGCAATACGCATGATCAAACGTGCGTTGAATGCCGAGCTTGACGGACAACGCGGACTTATGGAGTTTGCCGGAGATGCCACTCTGATGTATTATCTGATGGAAGAGGCTCAAGAAGGGAAAAATGCTTTTCTGGAAAAGAGAGACCCCGATTTTCAGAAATTTCCTAAATTCCCCGGATAAAGGAGGCTCAAATGAAAGCTGCTTATACTCGGTATATCCTTGATTTTAAAGTACCCGGAGGTACTTCAAGAGGTGTTTTAACCCGGAAAGAGACATGGTTTGTTCGTATATGGCATGATGAAACCCCTTGGATATTCGGAATCGGAGAGTGTGCCTTGTTCCGGGGATTGAGTGCCGATGACCGTCCCGGATATGAGACAAAGTTACAAGAAGTTTGCGAGCAGATAGATACATTAGATACAGCTTCGTTGAAAGAATGGAGCTCGATCCGTTTTGGCGTTGAAACGGCACTTCTCGATCTGAAAAACGGAGGCAGACGTCGTATTTGCCCGGGAGCTTTTTATGAGGGAAAACAACCGATTGAGATCAACGGTCTGATTTGGATGGGAGATAAGGAAACGATGTATCGTCGTATCGAAGAGAAGTTGGCCGCCGGATTTCATTGTATCAAATTGAAGATCGGAGCGATCGATTTTGATTCGGAGTTGGACCTTCTGAAGTCGATACGGTCACGTTACGGAAAAGACGAGATTGAGTTGCGCGTCGATGCGAATGGCGCATTTCTACCGACGGAGGCAATGGCCAGATTGGATCGACTCTCTCAATACGATATTCACTCGATCGAACAGCCTATCCGGCAAGGGCAATGGGCAGAGATGGAGGCTTTATGCCGGAATACACCTATCCCGATTGCTTTGGATGAGGAGTTGATCGGGGTTAATGATCTGCAGCAGAAAGTCCGGATGTTGGATGCGATAAAACCCCAGTATATTATTCTGAAACCGGCGTTGGCCGGAGGCTTAAGCGGATCGGCCGAATGGATCGATGAAGCGGAAAAACGTGGAATCGGTTGGTGGATAACTTCGGCTCTCGAATCGAATATAGGGCTCAATGCCATTGCCCAATGGGCGGCAACATATCGGCTTCGTATTCCTCAGGGATTGGGTACCGGGCAGTTATATAAAAATAATATCGTTTCACCATTGGTCCAGAAAGGATCTGCAATATTGTATGACCCTTCGCTGGACTGGGATCTTTCTTCGTTGGCATGGAAATCGTATTGAATGATAACCGGTATTCGGATATTGGCAAAATTCCCGAGTCGTTGGGAGGCCCCGATCTTGTCTCATTCCTGACCGAGTGGTTCGATGACCGGGAATATGTGATCGGCCATACATCCGGATCGACCGGAGCACCTAAAGAGATACGCTTGTTGAAGTCGGATATGGAAGCCTCGGCCCGTTTGACCAATGAATTTTTCGGTATCAATGCCGATTCGGTGCTTTTACTTTGTCTGTCGCCGAATTATATAGCCGGAAAGATGATGATTGTCAGGGCAATTGTTGCCGGAGCGAATCTGCTTGTCGTAAGACCGTCATCTTCTCCGTTGAAAGAGATAGAGCGCCCGATCGATTTTGCGGCCATGGTTCCTATGCAGGTGCAGGAAACACTTGCCGACCCGATGAGCCGCAACAAATTCTTTTTTGTCAAGCAACTGATTATCGGAGGAGCAGCCGTATCTCCGGCCTTGGAATCGGCTTTATCTGAAATGCCGATGCGCTGTTTTGCTACATACGGCATGACCGAAACGGTTTCTCACATTGCTTTGCGTGAGCTGAATACAGACTATGCGGGCTATACCGCTTTAGGAGATGTTACCTTTTCACAAGATGACAGAATGTGTTTGTGCATTCATGCGCCTCACTTGAGCAATGCCTGTTTTGTGACGAATGATATCGTGCGACTCTCCGGGAAAAAACGTTTCGAATGGTTGGGGCGTTATGACAATGTAATCAATTCGGGTGGCATAAAGTTGTTCCCCGAAGAGATCGAGGCAAGATTATCCGGCTCGATTCCCGACAGGCGCTATTATGTGACCGGTGTTGCCGATGAACGGTTAGGGCAGAAAGCTGTTCTTGTAATAGAAGATGAACATTGGGATGAGCTCCGCATTGCTTCGCTTATGCAGACAATGAAATTGTTGTTGTCACCTTATCAGGTTCCCAAAGAGATTCGTTTCGTATCTCATTTTCAAGAAACCTATTCCGGAAAAATAATACGAAAAGATTAAGAATAGCGACGCGGGTATCGAAATAAAATTGCAGCCAATGCAAAAACACCCATAAGCATCGGGTAATAAAGATATCCGATGATGGAAAGGGGGGATATGCCTGCAAGAGATGCCGCTATCAACATCTGTGCACCGTAGGGGATCAACCCTTGTATTAGACAAGAAAAAGTGTCTAAAATGCTGGCAGATTTTCTTTTATCGATGTGAAACCGATTGGCTATATCGCGGGCTATTCCCCCGGTCGTAATAATCGCTATTGTATTGTTGGCCGTGCAAAGATTGGCAAAACTGACCAAGCCGGCGATACTGAGTTCTGCCCCACGTTTCGAGTTGACTCTTTGGGTCAGTTTCTCGATAATGTAATCGATACCTCCGTTAAATCGTATCATCTCAAGCATCCCTCCGGCCAATAATGTAATGATGATCAGTTCACCCATTCCTGTTATGCCTGTTCCCATGGCTCCGAACCAACCGAAAAAGTCGAACCCTTTTGTTGCTATCCCGATAATGCCGGAAGCAATGATTCCGAGCAATAATACCAACATGACGTTCAGTCCTGCGACAGCACTGCCCAAAACGATCAGGTAGGGAATAACTTTTATCCATTGTACTTCGGCGAGGTGTGACGGTGACTGAATGTCTAATCCTGCAAAAATGTAATAGATTAACACGCAAAATGCCGCAGGAACCACAATCATGCTGTTTACCTTGAATTTATCTTTCATCAGGCATCCTTGAGTCTTGGTTGCGGCTATTGTCGTATCCGATATGAAGGAGAGATTATCGCCGAAAAAAGCTCCCCCGACAACGATTGCAACCATATATGGCAATTCGGTATCTGTTTGGGCTGCTATACCTACGGCAACCGGGGCAAGAGCCACGATTGTCCCGACGGACGTTCCGACAGAAAGGGAGATAAAGCAAGAAGCTATAAATATACCGGCCAATAACAGATTGTCGGGTAAAACCTGTAAAGTGAGATTTACCGTAGCATCGATTGCCCCCATGGATTTTGCCGATTGGGCAAATGCTCCGGCAAGAATAAAGATCCAGATCATTTGCATGATGTTCCCATTTGCTGCCCCGGAAGAGAAGTGTGCTATGCGTTCATTGATACTCCCTCCGCGGGATATAACGACCGAAAAAGCCGAAGAAATGAGGAATGCCACGGTTATGGGGACTTTATAAAAATCATTTAAGCAGATCGATGTGATGAGATATACCCCTAAAAAAACAAAGAGGGGACTGAGCGCCCAAAAACTGGGTTTGATGTTTTTTTTGATATTGTGTGAACCGGATAATTGCTGCATTCGGAAAATCTCAATTGTTTTAATGTTGCAAATGTACGTATATTCTATTTTTCGGCAGATAAAAAGAATTTGAAAAATCTCTAATTCATTTCTCAGAACTTTTTAATTATTATATTGTTATAAATAACGTATCTATTTGTTTTCAAGATAACATTTTGAATATTTAATAAATTGATTGTATGAAAAAGATTTTTTATTTGTTTTCTGTTTTAATTCTCCTTGCGGGATGTTCGAATGACGATGATTGTTTTAATGAAATTGGCAATAGGTCTAATAACTTGTTAAGTCCTAAATTGTTTGTTACTGAGTTAAATACAAATTCGCCTTATACTGGTATATTAGATATTTTCCCTTGTGTATTAGGAACTTCGACCTATTATGGAAATTATGTTAATGACGAATTATCTGCATTGAATCCTATATATACGATTTCTGCTGGTTCTATACAGAATTATCTTCGTCCTTTATATTTGCCCGTGGGGAATTATACTTTGTTGTATTGGGGGGTACCTTCTCCAGGAATAGACGGAACTTACGAAACTCCGGCCTCAAGAGAACCTTCTATTACGTTAAATGGTGATATGAGTATGCAATATTACTCATTAAGGCAATATCCGTCCGATACGATTTGTTATCCGATATATGATTATGTCTTTGCTGTAAAACAGGTAGATTTGGGGAATGGAGATATTTCTGTCGCGTTACAACGTAAGACCGCAGGAATTAATGTAACTTTAAAAAATGAAGACGGAAGTCCCTTGGCTACATCCATTGATTCCATTCGAGTATATGTCGGGAATTTGGCAGAAAAGGTAAATGTGTATAGTGGGAATTATGAAAACTATACAAAAACAGTAATGTTTCCGCTGACTATTTCTGAAACACAAGCTACCAATAAGACCGCTATGGTATTGCCTTCGGATGTACCCCCTTATTTCAGAGTTGAGATCGATTTAAAGAATGGGGAAACTAAAAAATTTGAGACGCATCTTTCTTCGGTTTTGACGTCCGGTACAAAATTGTCTATAATAATGGTTTCGAATATAATATTTTCTCAAACGACTGAAGGTTCGGGTTTTGAGGTAAGTGATTGGTCTGAAACGGAGGAGACAATTGCTCTTCCTCCTTTGAGTTAGTCGTGATAAGACATAAAAAAGGCTGATTAGTTTATTAATCAGCCTTTTTTATGTCTTTTATTTTGCAGAGTCTGACGGTATTGCAGGTGCCGTTGTTTGTTGTGTTTCAAACCCGGGTTGAGCAGTAGCCGGCATCTCATTTTTTATGGCATCTTTAATTTCTGAACTCTGATTTTCTGTATTGGCAGAAGGTAACAATGCCGAAGCAACGATACTTAAGACAACAACCGTTGCGGCTAACGTCCAAGTTGCTTTCTCTGCAAAATCAGTAGTTTTACGGAATCCCATAATCTGATTGGCTGAAGAAAAGTTTGAAGCAAGACCTCCACCTTTTGAATTTTGTACCAATACGATCAATATTAAAAATATGGATGCGATTAGAATTAAGATGGTGATGAACAAATACATTTTATTCTGGTTTTATGTTAGTAATCAATTTTTCTAAAAATCTTATTTGGTCTGCAAAGTAAATATTTTTTTTTGGATATTTCAAACTTAATTTTTTAATTATTTCCAAAGCTTTGGAATATTTTCGTTGTTTGATATAAATCTTAGCAAGACTTTCGGTCAGAAACGCTTCATCCGTAGGCTCTTCCAAACTTGTTTCTGAAGCGGTTGCAATAGCGGTTTTTTCAGCGTTGTCCGTATCGGTAATCAAAGGACTTCCGCTTTCCGATTTTTCGATAAATGAATCGATCAGCCCGATGTTGTGCAACTTGTTTGAATCGGATATTTCATTGTCCTCGGTTTTGGCAAAAGACAAGTAATCGGTAGCGGATACTTCTTTTGCCTGAAAAATAAGGTGTTCGAGGTCTTCCGGAAGATCTTCGTTTTGTGAAGACAAAAAGGTGTCTATCAAAGAAAAAGAATCTTTATTGTGTTTCGATTCTATATTTTTTCGATAAAGAGAAGTCCATGACTGGCGGGATCCTTCCAATAGAAAAAACAAAGATTTTCGATCACCCGCATAGATGGCATTTTTTTCGAGGACTTCAGGATAGAGAAGTGGAGCTTCTTTTTGTAGCCTCTTTAAATAAAGGAAACGGATTGTTTGAAAATAGGGATAATCGGATTGTAACAGATGTAAATTATCCAATGAAATTTGAGGAATTCCATCCGATAATTCTTCCCGTATTTTTTCTCCGTTTATCAACATAATTACCAACTTCCTACTGTCGCATTAAAGATTAACTCTGCCAATTCGTCTACAATTTCAGATATTAACTGGTCTTGTACTTGGGTCAGCATCTGGTTGCTGGAGAAATCACGATAGGCTCTAAATGTCTGATCGATATCCAGATTCGGATTTTTTGTATTGGTATATCTTACCTTTACCGAAATGGTTAGTCTGGTTTGTGATGCGTAAGCATCTTCGGTGACAGCTTGAGGGCTCAGATCGTAACCGGTGATTTCTCCTTCGATTTGCAGGTCACCTCCTGTCTTGACAAGACTTAATCGGGTTTGCCGGGTATAGATATCTTTCAGCGCTTCATTGAATGCTGGTCCGAGAGGCGGATACACCAATGATGCTCTGATGGGAAATTCTGCAACGGAGATTGTCTTGGTCGTATTATAATCGATGGATGCTCCGTTGAATTTATATGATATGATGCATGAGTTCAATATGATGAGCAATAGTACCGATAGTCGTTTCATTCCAAATTGTATTCTTTTATTTTACGATAAAGCGTTCGTTCAGATATTTTTAATTCTTCGGCGGTCTTTTTTCGTTTTCCGTTGTTCCTTTCCAATGATTTGCGGATCATCTCTTTTTCGGCATCTTCCAGGGATAAAGAGGTCTCTTCAAATTCACTTTCATCATGAACGTCTTCAGAAGATTCTTTGTCGATATGAAACGTTTTCACAGCCGGAACGGTTGTATGGGTTATCGTCGTATTATTTTCCGGAGTATAGACTTTTAATCCATGTTCGTTTCCGGTTGTGTTCAAGTTATCTACGATACCTTTCAACTCGTTTATTTCTTTTCGCATTTCGAAAATGATTTGATACAGCATTTCCCTTTCGTTTCCGAATAGAAATCCTTCTTTATTATTTTCCGAATTGTTGCTTACGACCGGTAACCGTTCGATATTATATGATGGTAAATATGATTTTATAATATTGGCCGAAACTTCTCTGGAAGTCTCAAAAATAGAAATTTGTTCTGTTACGTTTTTTAATTGCCTGATATTACCCGGCCATCGGTACGTCAGCAACATGTTTTTGGCATCATCGGTCAACTGTATAGCCGGCATTCGGTATTTTTCGGCAAAATCGTTTGAGAATTTTCTAAAAAGAAGAAGTATATCTTCCGATCTGTCTCGCAGCGGTGGCAATTCGATAGGAACGGTATTGAGCCGATAAAACAAATCTTCTCTGAATTTCCCTTCCGATATGGCCTTAATCATGTTGACATTCGTTGCAGCAACGATACGCACATTGGTCTTTTGTACTTTGGATGATCCTACTTTGATAAATTCACCGCTTTCCAGGACCCGCAGTAACCGTGCTTGCGTTGTCAAGGGTAATTCTCCGACTTCATCTAAAAAAATTGTTCCGCCATCGGCTTCTTCAAAATATCCTTTGCGATCGGCAAGTGCTCCTGTGAAAGAGCCTTTTTCATGTCCGAAAAGCTCTGAGTCGATAGTTCCTTCCGGTATAGCTCCGCAATTGACTGCGATATAGCGTCCATGTTTGCGATGGCTGTTCATGTGTATAATTTGAGGAAAAAATTCTTTCCCTGTTCCGCTTTCTCCGGTGATCAATACCGAAAGGTCTGTCGGAGCAATCTGTAAAGCCCGGCTGACAGCTCTCAATAGCCCGGGCGTATTGCCGATAATTCCGAACCTTTGCTTGGTTTGTTGTATGTCTGAAAGTGCAATCATATTTTTCGGTTCTCTATTGCAAAAGTAACAAAAGAGAGATTATAAGCCAAATGTATATAACATATTTAACGGGGACGAGAATTTAAAATTTGTATAAACAATTATCTCCCAATTTTCAAAGTTTGTATAAATCATATAGTTCTGGAAGATTGCTTTACTTTTGCCCCAATTTTTGTTTTGTAAAAACAGCCGGATGCATGAAGACGTGAGGGGGGGGTATTACAAGCCGTTATTCTCTGAAAATAATGTTATTGTAAACATTGGAATAATTGCATTTTTGTAGACTAAAAATTGTGATCAGATTGTTAATCAATTTTATTTTCGTATTTTTGCCGTGATTTTTGATAACAGATTTTTCAATTAAAAAGAGAATTTTGTTATCACGGTTTTTTGAATGTGGGAATTAATATTTTATTAAACTTATTTCTTTGAAAACGAAAGTTATACATTGCCGTAAAATTTGTTTTGTTTTACTTTGCTTATTTTCAATTAATGGATATGCACAAAAATTGGCATTGAAGACCAATTTGGCGCAATGGGCAACTGTCTCTCCGAATTTGGGCGCTGAATTTGTATTTAACAATCATTTGTCATTAGACCTTTCTGCTTCGTTTAACGTCTGGGATCCTTTCTCATCTTTAGATTTAAAGCATGTATTGTTGCAGCCGGAGTTGAGGTATTGGTTCGGTAGACCGATGTCACGCCATTATTTAGGCGCTACAACTTTTTATTCGAATTATGATGTATTGTTTGACCATAAATGTTATTATGGAGATGCCGTAGCGGCAGGTATAACATATGGGTATGCAGTAGTCCTTAATAAACATTGGAATTTTGAAGTCTCGGCTGGGGTTGGAGCTTTGTATTACCGTCAGTTTAAGTATGGCGATACAGATGCGCGTCCGCCGCATGTCAATGATCGGGGATGGGCACTTGTTCCGGTAAAACTGGCAGTCTCTTTTGTTTATATACTTCGCTGATTTTATGCGGCTTTAGCATGAAGCAGTGGTATTTAAGATAAAATATAATTGAGCATACACAAATGAAAAAATTCAAAAAGGTATATTTTTTATCTGCCTTGATGTTCTTGTTTTCGGGGATTGGTGTTGTTGCCCAGAATTTACGTGTGGCAGGAGTCGTCAGAGGTAATAATGAAGAACGTTTGGCAGGCGTCACTATTATAAACAAGGAAACCGGGAAGGTCGTTGGCTTGACCGATGAAGACGGTAAGTATTCGATTGTCGTACCGGTGGACGGAAGTTTGAATTTTACATGTCTCGGATATGACGGGCAGGATGTAAAAGTGAAAGGCCGCCAGACGATAGATGTCGTTTTAATGTCAACGGCAGTAAAAATTCAGGAAATATCTGTGATTGCGAAGATAAAAAACAAAGTTATCTTTGAACCGTCTGAAATCGAAGTTGTCGGAAATTATTTCCATTTGAGAACTCGTTTTAAAGTCCCGGCCGAACTGTTCGCAAGCAATACCCGACTGATTGTACAGCCTACGCTATATAACATTACCCGTAAAAAAGGAGTTTTATTGAAACCCGTTGTGACAGATGGTCGGGAATATATGCTCACACAAGAACGAATGTATGAGTTTAATTTGAAAAATGACCCGTTGGAACCCTATCTTCGTAAAAGTGAAATGACTAAAAACGGTGAGTTGGTGTCATATCACGACTCTGCTTATGTCGAGAATCTGCAAGAAGATTTCAGAGCCGATATTCGATTATCGTTAGAAAATTATAATCGTATTTTATTTACCGATAGTTTTCAAATTGCCCGGGGGTTGGTCAATCCGTTGCGCTTTTTCGAATATAAGTTAGAAGCAAGGGATATTTCCGATGAACGCTATTTCCCAAAACCTGAATTACAATTGCGGAATGATAAAGGGGAAGTGGAACTCTCGTTTTTACCCGGTAAGGCAAGTATCGATACTAAAGACCCGAAAAATATTTCGGAACTGGCTAAACTGAGAGAAAGACTGTCGGCAATCGAGTCTAATCCGGATGCCAAGTTACAATCTTTTTCGATTTTAGGTATTTCTTCTCCGGAGGGACCTCATGATAAAAATCTTGTTTTGGCCAAAAATCGAATGGATTTAGCTGCCGAAAGCATTTTGTCCCGTTTGAGTAAGGAGACATTGGACTTTTTGAAAATCCAGACCGACTCGAAAGTCGAGACTTGGAATACTGCCATCGAAATGATGCGGCACGATTCTCTATTCCGACAAGCTCAAGATTTGCAAAATATTGTAGATAAGTATCCGGACAATCCCGATAGACAATGGCGGGCCGTTATTCGCCTCCCTTATTATCGATCGCTAATTGTCCCGCGTTATTTGCCGCTGTTGAGACGTGTAGAATATAACTTTGACTACTCAATCTATCGATTCCTTACCGATGAGGAGATAAAAGAACTCTATCTCGAAGATTATAAACAATTGTCGCGTCATGAATTTTGGAGAATGTTTACAATGGCAGAGTCTGATGAAGAGAAAGAAAAATATTACAAACAGGCTCTCGAGGTTTATCCTAAATTTATGCTGGCAGCCAATAATCTTTCGGCTCTTTATATAAATCAAGGAAGACCGGATGACTCTATTCTGGAACCATTTGTTCAGAAAGATGCTCCTGAAGAGCTTTTGACCAATCAAGCTGTTGCTTTGCTGAGCAATTGGAAGTATGAAAAAGCCGATTCGGTAGTCTCTTTGATTCCGGACGGAGCATATTCGGTAGAATACTTAAGATCGGTAACTCGGGCTTTGAATGGTAATTATGAAGAGGCGTTGGATATTTTCGGACAAGAGGGTGGAATCAATGAGGTCGTTCTTTTGTTGGCGTTGAAACGTAATGCAGAGGCGTGGGAAAAAGCCCAAAAACTGCCCGAAACAGCTCGTGCCGAATATGTTAAGGCTATTGCCGCTAATCGATTGGATCGAGTAATGGATGCAATCAATCATATTGAGAAAGCATTCGAATTGGATCCTTCTTTAAAAGAGGTCGCCAAAGTCGATGCCGATGTGATGGACTTGTTATAATTTGAATAAAAGACTGAAAGCAATATAAATATGTCACGATTAAGATATTTCTGTTTATTTGTCCTGAGCTTGTTTCTTGTTTCAGAAACAGTTCAAGCCCAAATTAACGGATTGGATTATACTTTGCAGAAACGGCGCAAGACCGAAAAATTTGAAGCCGGACGTTTTTCCGATCATCTCTTTATATCGGGAGGAATCGGAGCCAATATGAAATTGAGTCGAGAAGTCTCCAATATATATGTCGGTCCGCTGGCATCTTTTTACGTAGGGAAATGGTTTACTCCGGTTATTGGTTCTCGCATCGGATTAGATGCAAGTTATATGCAGGTTAATAATGGCGCTTTGGGAAATACTGCCGGTATCGTAGGCGTTAACTGGGATTATCTTATGAACTTGAGCGCTTTTGCCAATCGTTATAATCCCGACCGTTTGTTTGAGTTGGTCGGCATCTTGGGAGTCAGCTATCACAATGCATTCCGTCATGCAAGCTACCGCCATGTCTGGGGAGTAAACGGAGGATTTCAAGGTAAATTTAATGTGTCTCCGTTAGTAGATCTCTTTATCGAACCTAAGTTAACGGTTTATCGAGATAATATCGATGACCGATCTTCGTGGCGTGAGTATGATTTGTTTGGCTCTGTAATGCTCGGAGTTTCGTATAAAATGGTTCCGGTCGAGAAACGTATTACGACGGCATTTTCTCGCTCATTTTGGGATAATCTGTTTATTTCTGCTGGTGTAGGGACTCGGACATTGATTCTTCGACGGATGTTCCCTTCGGATATTTTTAGTTTTTTTGGACCTTCCGCACAAATTGCAATCGGAGGATGGATGACTCCTGTCTCCGGGTTTCGTCTGTCGGCCGATGGAGGTTTTTCTGATTGGAAAGTTCCGGTAAATGGCGTTCATTATCGATTGAAAACCATAGAACTAAGAGCCGACTATATGTTGAATTTTAATACGGCTTTCGGCGGATATAACAGAAACCGCCTGTTCGAGGTTTTCGGGATAGCCGGGTTAGAAGGAGCTTATGCTAAAAAGAGTGCCGACAAGGCTGTTTTTGCTCCCGGTATAGGATTGGGATTGCAAGGAAATTTGCGTTTGACAAAAGATCTTGATTTTTATATAGAACCCCGTGTTTCGTTTTATACCGATCGATTTGCCGGAGGCGAAACTGTTTCGAAAATGGATGCTTTAGCCTCGTTAAATGTGGGGATAACCTATAACAGTGCTGAACAGGAGATTCGTAAAAACCAAGACCCCTTTACGGCAAATGTATTTTCCGATAATATGTTTATTTCATTCAGTGGAGGTTTAGGCGGAATAATTTCTCGACCGAAATTAGGTCTCACAGGTCGACAATTTTTAAGTGCCCGGGTAACGGCCTCGTTAGGAAAATGGTTTACTCCTGTTTCGGGATTAAGAATTAACGGGACGGGAATGATAATCGGTTCGGCTTTCCCCGCTGGTACTTTTGCCCGATACAATTCTATCATTGCCGGAGCCGACTATATGTTGAATATAACATCGCTTTTTGCAGGATATAAAGAAGACCGGGTGTTTCATCTGATTGCAGCTGCCGGACCGTCGGTATTTTATCGGAGTCAAAAATTTTATCCTGCTTTGGAAGCCGGATTACAAGCCCAATTTAATGTAACGCCAAATTGGAATGTTTTCCTCGAACCTCATCTCCTTTGGGTTGCTGATAGAACGGCCCTTTCGGGAATATCGACCTATAAGATGTTCCTTCCGACGGCAAATATCGGTTTCGGTTACTTATTCCGTGGGTATGATCGGGCAGCTAATCGTTCTTTGTTTGAAGGAGAAAACGGGTCGTCTTACTTCGTATCTATTGCGGGAGGGGTATCATCTTATGTCAACAATGAAATGTTGCGAGATCTTACTTTAGCTCCGGTCGGACGCATCTCTTTAGGCCGTTGGTTTACTCCGATATCGGCATGGCGGTTGTCTTTGTCTGGCGAACAAGTTAGAGATTCGGGAAAGAAGTTTTCGGTATTCGGTGGTTTAAATGCCGATTATATGCTGAATTTGACTACCCTTGCCGCAGGATATAATACAAACCGAATCTTTTCGTTAAGCGGTATTTTAGGCGTAAAAGCCGGTTTGGGAATTACTTCATTGAAAGATATGCGATTTATTCCCGGAGTTTCTGCCGGATTGCAAGGTGCATTTCGGTTAAGCTCTGCATTAGATTTGTTTTTGGAACCTCAAGTTTCATCATACTTCAATCGGTTTGATGGAGTCCGGAAACAGGCAATTGTCGGAGACTTGTTTGTGGGTTTGAATTATAAATTCAAGAACAAGACGGAATCTTCGACAAGTAGCAGTGTCGAGCACCCAGTATTTGTCTCTGCAGCTGTTGGAACAGGAGTTTGGGCGAATACGATCGTTTCTCGGGCTGGAGATTTAAAAGACAAGTTCTCGTTTAATTCTGAAGTTGCATTTGGCCGTTGGCTGAATACGGTTTCCGGGGTAAGGTTGTCGTTCTCTACCCAAACATTCCGTCCTGCAGCAACCTATAATCGCGATAAAATGACCGCATTATCTTTGCGTGCTGATTATTTGGCAAATTTGACCTCCTGTTTTTCAGGGTATGATCCGGATCGATTATTCGAAATGATCGGAGTAGTCGGAGTTGGAGCTGCTTTCCCGAAAGCTGCCGAAGGAGCCAAAACAACCTATACTGCAGTTGCCGGCCTTCAAGCCAAGTTTAATGTGAATCGGAATTGGGGTATTTTTATTGAACCCAAAGGAATATTTTTCGGGGATAAGATCGATGGTAAGAAAACTTACGCCAAGTTTGATGCCGCAGCCAATCTGTTGATAGGTACGACATACTCTTTCTGATGCAAGTATTTATATATAATCGAGAGACATTGCCTGCGTTAAATATCTTGCTTTGACAGACAAGTCTGTTTGTCGATCACAATGATGTTTTTCGATTCTGAGAAATAATCCCGCTCTGTTAGAAATCTTTTTTGTTTTCGACAGAGCGGGAAATTTATATAACATAGTTTTGTAGACGTTGTTTCAAAAAACCAAAACAGAGTTACTCTTGCTTCAATTTTTTTAGATACTCTGATGGTGATATTCCGAACTCTTCTTTAAAGCATTGTCTGAAATAGACCGGACTGTTTATTCCTATTTTAAATGCAATTTCAGAAATGGTATATCTCCCTTCCAATAACAGTTTCTCTGCATTTCGCATTTTTATTTTTCGCACATATTCATTTGTCGAGAATCCGGTTAAAGCCTTTATTTTCCGGTAGAGGGTAGATTTACTCATGCATAGTTTATCCGAGAGATAGGCTACGTCTATTTTTTCTGATGAAAGATTCTCCTCGATAATTTGTGTCACTTTTTGTATGAATTCATTGTCGAGCCGATTTAACGATTCGTGGAGAATAATACTTTTATCTGAATTGAGATTCAAGTTAGAGCTGAACAATTCGGCTAATTTCCTTCTTGACTCCAACAGGTTATGTATTCTGCTTCTTAACAGGCTTGCACTGAACGGTTTAGTGAGATATGAGTCGGCTCCTGCCAAATATCCTTCTTCTTTATTTTGCAAAGAATCCTTTGCGGTGAGCATAATAACCGGAATATGGCTTGTTCGCACATCACCTTTTATGATTTTGCAGAATGTGATGCCATCCATTCCGGCCATCATGATGTCTGTTATAATAATATCAGGAATATGTGTTATTGCAGCACTAAATCCGGCTTCTCCTTCATTTGCCGTTATCACTTTGAAGGAGTCTGAAAATGCCTCCGAAATATATTCGCAGATGTCGGAGTTATCTTCAACGACCAATAGGATAGGCAACTCGTTTGCCTCATGATTGCTTGATAGTGTCTCTGAAGACTCTCTATCAGAATTGATCTGTTGATCTTTTTTTTCGGCGTCGATGTGTAGGGCCCGAGGATATATATTGTTAAGGATAAGAGAAACACTGAAACTGCTGCCTTTTCCCGGAGTACTTTCTGCGTGTATTTCTCCCTGATGCAGTTTGACAAGATTTTTAACCAACGCTAAACCGATACCCGTTCCGGATACATGACGATCGTTTTTGGCTTGGTAATATCTTTCGAAAATATGAGGCAATTCTTCCGGAGATATACCTTGTCCGGTATCTGATACTCTGATTTCAGCGTAATCGGTATTATTTTTATGTACGGTATAGAGCGATATGTTGATAAATCCTTTTTCTGTATATTTTATGGCATTAGAGATCAGATTATCAAGAATTATCGTTATAATTTCTTTATCGAAATAGAGCAATAGCGGATCGGTTTCGATCGTTATGTTGAAATCGATATTTTTTTTAGGATTTAGTTCTTTATATTTGAGGCCGATCTCCATAACCAAAGCAGCGATGTTATCCTTACTAACACAGAGTTTCTTATTTTGAGTTTCTGTTTTGCGGAATTCGAGTATTTGATTTATGAGATTTAAGAGTCGAATGGCGCTGTTATGGATGATTGTTATTTTTTTCTGTTGGTGAGGACGCAACTCTTTATCTTCCTGCAAATCTTCCAATGGACCTAAAATCAGGGTCAATGGAGTCCTTAATTCATGGGTAATATTGGTAAAGAAGCGTAATCGTTCGTTGTTGAGTTCTTGTTCTTGTGCATGATTTCTCTTCTCTAACTCATAAGAGCTTTGCATATCTATTTTTTTCTTATACAGTTTTAAAAGATAAAATAGAATGATCCCGGCAAAAATAAGATAAAGAGTTTTGCTCCACCATGATAGCCAAATAGGCGGGTTAATACGGATAGGAAGAGTGTTGATCTCTTCAGACCATTCTTGGTTGCGTATTCGCGTCTTTACTTGGAATTCATATTCACCCGGGGGAATATTTCGGAACATTGCCGTATTCTCGTTGACTGTGTACCATGAGTCGTCAAAGCCCTTTAGCCGATAGGCATAGTCGACCAAATCGGCCATAGAATAGTCTTGGATACCGTATGTCAGATTAAACGTATTTTGTTTATGTGTTAGCTCTATATCCCCTTTTTTATAGTCATAGAGGTTTAAGGTGTTGTTGTCTTTTTGCACAGGTTGGCCTTCATATATAGTCATTTCGGTAATGATAGCAGGGGGGACTTCCCGATTGCTCAATACTGCATCCGGATCGAAATATCGGGCACCATTTATCGATCCGAAATAGATAATGCCGTTTGCATCTTTCGTTACGGCGGCACTTGCAAAATTACCCATCGGGGTTTTTTCAAAATAGTTGTAATTTATAAATTGTTGGGTAGCGGTTAAGTAACAACTGATACCGGCATTGGTACTGAACCATATATTCCCATTATTATCTTCGGTAATTGCGCGTATATAAGAATTGTAAATGCCTTCTTGGCGGTTGTAGATTTTATATTTTTTTGTTTCATTTGCTTCGAAACAGACCAACCCGTCGCCAGTTGCTACCCACATTTGATCTTTTGAATCTTTAAAGATGTGATTTATTGTGTTCGATCCGAGTCCGTTGTTTTCACTGAAGTGTTCGATCAGTTGCATATCTTTGGTAAATATGGATAATCCTTGACCGAATGTTCCCACCCAAATTCTTTTTCTTGAATCTTGTGCGAGACTGCGTATCATATTCTCAGGAAGAGGTGTGTTTTCTGTTGTGTAATGAGCTGTATTTTCGTGAGTTTTAATATTTACGATAAATATTCCGGAACTGGTTCCTATCCACATGTTATGTTTGGGGTCTTCATAAAAACACCGGGCATCGTGGGTAGCTGCTTTTTTTAGATTGATGCGGGAAAAGGTTTTTCTATGACTATCATAGAAATTTACACCTCCCATAAATGTACCTATCCATAAGTTATTTTCCGAGTCGCAATATTCACTTGTGATGGCGTTATGGGTCAACTTCCCGTTTTCTTTATTATAGATAGCAATACGGTTATCTTTTTCAAACACATTGATTCCTCCGCCATCGGTCCCGATCCATAATTTATTGCTTTTATCGATGCACAGGCTTAATGCGACTCTGTTGTTGATACTGTTCTTATACTCTTTGATAGGAGAGTAGCTGTATCCTTTAAAGAAAGGTGGAATGTGGCCGATGAAGTCGATACCGCCTCCGTAAGTACCGATCCATGTGTTTTTGAAAGAGTCTTGAAACAGACATCTGGCTGTCGGGCTGGATAAACTGTAATTATCGCTTCCTACTGTAAGGTGTTTCGAATTATAGGTTTCTTGAGACAAGTAGAACTTCTGTTTAAGATCGATAATAAAAATGCCATTTAGTTCTGTCGCTATCCAAATCATATTATTGTCCATTTGGCGGATATCGAAAACCGCAGAAGTTGAAGGGATATTGGCAAATTTATTTATGGGATAAAATTGTTCTGTGGCCGGGTCGAATAATGCAGCACCTCTATCGGTACCTACCCATATATTATTTGTGCTGTCTTTGTATATGCAATGAACATGATTTCCGGGAATACTGTTCTTATTTTGGGGATCATGTTTGAAGTTTTTTACAAGTTTAGATCTTAAAGAGAAGATACTCATTCCTTGTCCTACATGTCCGATGTAGATATTTTCATTATCATCCTCTAATACTGTCCACGTGTTGTCAGATACCAATTCTGGCAATGTAGCCGTATTGTAGTGTGTAAATTCACCGGTATTTTTATTAAAATATTCTATTCCTTTGTAGTACGTACTGAGCCATAAATTCCCATCTTTAGCCGGAAAGATATGTGTGACATCATTCGTGATCAGACTGTTGGGAATAGAGTCATTATGCATATATACGGTCAGTTTATTTTTCTCGTAATTGTAAGCATTCATGCCCGAACGTTGAGTCGCTATCCATATAATCGGTTTTGCAGGATCTGCAAAAATGCAGTTTAATTCATTTCCGCTGATGTGATGGGTGTGTTTATAGTAGTTGATAAAACGGTTACCGTCAAATTTGTTAAGTCCTTCTTCTGTGGCAAACCATAAAAAACCCTCTTTATCTTGCGTGATGCTTACAACGTAATTGTTCGACAGGCCTTGTTCTATTCCTAACTGTTTGATATAGTAATTTTGAGAATATAGAAAAGTAGAAAGAACAATACAGAGACTTGTTAATAGATTTTTCATGACGGTTTGTTTATTGCATTTAGAAAAACTGATTAAGGCTGTCACTTTTATTTAAAACTGTAAAAAGTAAATCAAAAAGTTTGTGATTAAAATTCTTGAATAGTTTTGTCCTTTAGAATTGTATTTAATATTTTATGCTACAAATATATTGTTTATTTGTTTCATCCTGTCGGTAATCAAATTTATTTGCACGATCTGTTATCTATATTTGAATGATTTGATGTGCGCTCTATTTGTTTGTTGAAAATAGAAAAGTCGAATGTCTTTATTCGGAAAAAAACAAGTATGCATGATTTAGTATCTGTTATTGCTCTATTTATGGCTTATTGTTTTACTTCCAAATTTCTACTTTTGTAAAAATAAGAACGGGGTAATAAAGGTTGTACCATGATTGACAACTCTGTAATTAAGGTGTGCCGGATAGCAAAATCTCATTTATAAATCTTTTTAATTTCAGCTATTCGCATACAATCTTCTTGATTGGATAGAAATCTTTTAAATAATAACATATGAATATGAGAAGAATATTGATACTCATTGCTTTAATGCTTCCAATTTACGTATTTGCACAAAATTATGCCGATTATAAATTGTATGCTTCGTATGATTTTGAGCAAGATGCGAATGATGTTCAAGGCAATACTGCCATGGAATTGCGAGGCGCGAGGATTGTAGATGACCAGGAACGAGGGAAAGTGCTTTCTTTAGACAGGATTAAGTCGCAATATGCCGTGATAACGCCTGCACCCATTATAGGAGATACACTTTCGCTTTCTTTCTGGTATAAGCGTAGCTCTTACGATGGAGATGAGCTTTGGAAACAGATTTTTGAATTTTATAGTTCTACTAATGGCAGTAATATTTATTTGATGCCGATATACGGATATGATGATAAATTAAGCGGCATTGTTTGTAGTGCCAATAACATCAATTCTGGTATTTGGGAGCCGTTATATGGTACTCGAATAGAGGCCGATAATGCATGGCATCATATTGCGTTGGTAGTAGCCGGTACTTCATGGAATTATTATCTGGACGGTAAAAAAGTATCTTCGAAAAAAATTCTTGCTCCGTTATCTTTATTAGATTTGACACATCTTTATTTTGGGGTGAATCCCGACCGTTCGCCTCATCCGAATACCTGTTCGATAGATGATGTCAATATTTATCATTATCCATTAAGTGCCAGTCAGATTGCACAGATATATGCTGGCGAAACAATAACCGAACCGCTTCCTGAAGGTCCCATTACATTCCTTTTCGATAATAATCTGGAAGAAAAAGGTAAGCGCATTACTATCGAGGGTTCGAAATACTCTTTTGTCGACGATGCACAGAGAGGTCAGGTTGTAAAGTTGGCCGCCGAAGGACAATTGAATTTTTCCGATAATATAATACCGCAAGGATCTTCTACAATAAGTTTTTTGTATAAAAAGGAATCGATTAGCTCAGCCGATGAGGGCAAGTATATTTATCAAGCCTCTAAAGATGCCGACAATAGTTATGGCATTAAAATGAAAGTCGATGGAGATGCGGCTTATCTTGTTTTGGAAATTATTAAAAACGGGGAAAAGAGCGAAGTCGTGGGGAGTGAACTTTTTGAACCGGGGAGATGGTACACGATTGCTATTTCGCACGCAATGACACCGAGAGTTATGATGCGTATTTACCAGAACGAAAAACAAACAGCCGTAAAAACTGCCGTCGATACAGAAAGTTTAGGCCTTACTAAATGGAGTTTGGGAGGAACAACGGCTTCAGAAAGCGCCGGTGGCCTTTATGATAAATTTATGGTCGATAATTATGCGATGGATGTTGAGGACATAGCATACTATTATTCGTCAAACCTTACGTCTCCGTTAAATATTACGGTGAATGTTGCCGACAAACATCAAACGATCCGTAATTTCGGATCATCTGATGCCTGGAATGCCGATTGGCTGGGAAGGCTTTGGCCTGAAGCGAAAAAAAATCGTCTTGCAGAATTGCTTTTCAGTAAAGACCTCGATGAAAACGGAAATCCGAAAGGAATAGGTCTCTCTTGTTGGCGGTTCAATATCGGTTCGGGTTCGGCGACGCAAGGCGATGATGCCGGAATGGATGATTCGAAACGTACCGAGTGTTTCTTGAATCCTGATGGAACTTATACTTGGGAGAGACAGACCGGACAGCTTTGGTTCCTGAGAAAGGCGGCATTGGAATATGGCGTAGAAGACTTGCTGGGATTTATGAATTCTCCTCCTATCTATATGACAAAACACGGTTATGCCTATAATAAAGACAATGGGTCGAACTATATCCTTGCAGAGGATAAATACGATGATTATGCGTTATTTACAGCAGAGGTCGTAGATCATTTTGACAAGGAAGGCATCCATTTCGACTATATTAGTCCGATGAATGAGCCGCAGTATGCTTGGGCTGGAGGACAAGAAGGTTCGCCTGCCACCGATCAGGAGATTGCTAATGTAATAAAGGCCATGAGTAGTGCTTTTTCTGCTAAACAGTTGACAACGCAACTGACTTTTGCAGAAGCCGGTTTCCTTGGTAGTGCAGAGACTCAGATTCCGAAATTTTGGGGAAATAATGAGCCGACGATGAAAGTCGCAGGATTGCCGAATGTTTCTAATATCGTATCAGCCCATAGTTATTGGGCCGATAAGGATGCTCAGGGCATGTATGATACCCGCGTTAATTTTAAGAGGGCTATGGATGCCGTGAATCCACCACTCGAATATTTCCAGTCAGAATACAGCCTTTTAGACGGTGGATACAGTTGGGGACATCCCGGAGGTTCAGTCGGAAGTTTCCGTGAAATAGAATGTGCCATATCTTTAGCTCGTATGCTGCATGTCGATTTGGTGGTAGCTAATGCTACCGGATGGCATTGGTGGACAACTTTTGAATCGGGCAGCCATTATGGCGAAAGCCGTTTTGCTTTAATTGAAGCTCCGACAGCAAAAGATATTAATGATGGTTTCATTCACGGGACAAAACTCCTTTACACGTTAGGCCAATATTCCCGGTTCGTACGTCCGGGCATGAAAAGGGTTGAGGTCAGCCGTTCTGATGATTTCAGTGTTGTCGATGCATTGAAAAATGATATGTATTCGGCTTATGTTAATGAAGAAACCAATCAGGTGGTGATCGTTGCGACAAACTCAAGAGCTATCGAGAGACCTTTCAGGTTTGAAATAGAGAATCTGGGGGCTAATGCCGGATTGGAATTTACGCCTTATGTGACTTCTGAGGATGACAATATGAAAGCTTATCCTAAAATTAAAGAAGGCGACCTGTTTACTATGCCTCCGCTTTCGGTAATAACATTTGTATCTGAAGCTGCCGATCCTTCTTCGATTGCCGAAGGGGAAAAAATGGAAGATATCTATATTAGACCTAATCCTATTACCGATGAAGCGATTATTAACAGCGGAAGTCATATGCGTAATGTTATGTTATATGATATTTATGGAAAAGCTGTTTATCAGCAGCCCAATATAAATGATAAAATATGTAAGTTATCTTTATCGGGTTTGTCCTCGGGTATATATGTGGTGAGAGTAGAGACTTGCAATGGGAATATTACTCAAAAGGTAATCAAGAAGTAAGAAATGAACGGCTGAATTACGTTTTGTCGAAAATATAATTCTTGATTTTTTTAATACTTTCCCGAAAGTCATATATGACTTCCGGGAAAGTATTTTTTGAATAGAGGTGTTGCCGGAGGAAAACGCGGCCGTTGTATAATTTTCGGATAGCCGTTTTGTTGCGAGAAACTATTTTTTTTGAGAATATTTCGTACGAAATATTCTCTGTTTTTAAACAATTTATCTTATCTGTTGTTTAATTGATAAATCTGCGTTTAATACATAATAAAAAATGTGATTATGGGCAAAAAGGGCGGAACCTCTCATGTGAGAGATGGGTATAACGAGAAAAATATTGAACCTGTATATGTTTCATGAAGAATTTAATATGTTGGGGTGTTTATGAAAGAAAAGGCTTTGTCTGAGAGATTGGACAGAGTCTTTTTGATATTTCGGTAAAAGCCTTGTCGTATTTTAAAATAGTTCTTAAGTTTGTATATATGCATACTTTTTAATTTCTGAGATAAGATGATCTTGATAACAGATAAGAACATATTGGTTCGTATATTCCGGTTTTATGTAGAAGGGTTTAGGAGCATGACCTTAGGCCGGACTTTGTGGGCGATTATATTGATAAAATTGTTCATAATGTTTTTTATTCTTAAACTGTTTTTCTTCCCGAATCTATTAAATGCAAATTTCAATACCGATGAGGAACGGGCCGAACATGTGGGTATGGAACTTACAGCACCTGACCTCATAAACAGATAAAAGCAATAATTCTAAATCTTATACATTATGAATGATCTGGTTTCTGTCGTAGATTGGTCGAGGGCACAGTTTGCTCTCACAGCTATGTACCATTGGCTTTTTGTCCCGTTGACCTTGGGATTGGGAGTTATCATCGGAATTATGGAAACAATTTATTATCGGTCAGGCGATGAACGGTGGAAGCGAATGACAAAATTCTGGATGACCTTGTTCGGAATAAATTTCGCCATCGGTGTCGCTACCGGTATAATCTTGGAATTTCAGTTCGGAACCAATTGGTCTAATTATAGCTGGTTTGTCGGCGATATATTCGGCGCTCCGTTGGCTATTGAGGGTATTATGGCCTTTTTTATGGAGTCGACGTTTATCGCCATTATGTTTTTCGGGTGGAATAAGGTGAGCAAAGGCATGCATTTGGCCGCAACTTGGTTAACGACATTGGGGGCAACGATTTCTGCCTTGTGGATATTGGTCGCCAATGCCTGGATGCAATATCCTGCAGGTATGAAATTCAATCCCGATACCGTTCGGAATGAGATGTACAGTTTTGCCGATGTCGTATTGTCGCCCGTGGCTATCAATAAGTTTTTCCATACCGTATCTGCCGGGTGGGTATTCGGCGCGATTTTCGTTGTCAGTATCAGTGCCTGGTATCTGCTGAAAAACAGAGAACGTTTTATGGCCGTCAAAAGTATGAAAATCGCTTCTTGGGTCGGACTTGTCGGAATGGTTGTGGTCGCTTACACCGGAGATGGATCGGCTTATCAGGTGGCTGAAAAGCAACCGATGAAACTTGCGGCTATGGAGGGAGTGTATCATGGCGAAAACAGGCAGGGTTTGGTCGCTTTTGGCATCCTGAATCCTGAAAAGAAGAGTTATACCGATAATGTAGATCCGTTTTTGTTCGAGATAAAAATCCCCGGACTTCTTTCTGTTCTTGCAACTCGTCATATCGACGGTTTTGTCCCCGGAATAAACGATATTATCGAGGGAGGATATGAGGTGAAAGGGGCCGATGGAAAAAAGGTTAAAGTACCTTCGGCTCAAGACCGTATCGCAAGTGGTAAGTTGGCCATTGCTGCGCTATCTGATTATAAAACAGCCCAGAAAGCCGGAGACAAGGCGGCTATGGAAGAAGCGGGAAAACGATTGGAGAAACATTATCCCGATTTCGGATACGGATATGTGACCGATATGGAACAGTTGGTACCTTATGTCCCTTTTGTATTCTATTCGTTTCATATCATGATAACATTGGCGTTTTTCTTTATCGCACTCTTTTTGTTGATACTGACCTATATCTCCAAAGACAAGTTGGATAAAGCTAAGTGGGTATTGTGGATAGCTCTTTTATCCCTTCCGTTGGGATATATCTGCTTAGAGTCGGGATGGGTTGTTGCCGAGATGGGACGCCAACCTTGGGTCATACAGGATATTATGCCTACGTTTGCCGCAATATCGAGAATCCAGACATCGGCTGTGCAGACAACCTTCTGGATGTTTGCCGTTCTTTTTACGGTGCTGCTTGTCGCCGAGGTCGGGATTATGTTGAAACAAATAAAAAAAGGACCTGTTCAAAAATAAACGATTATGGAACTGAATGAATTCTTTTACCAACATTACTGGTGGTTTGTAATATCGCTGTTAGGAGCGTTATTGGTATTTTTACTCTTTGTGCAGGGTGGGCAAACGTTATTGACGACTATTGCCAAAAAACCGATCGAAAAAACAATGTTGATCAACTCTTTAGGTAGAAAATGGGAATTTACCTTTACAACCTTGGTCGTGTTTGGCGGAGCCTTTTTTGCCTCGTTTCCCTTATTCTATTCTACGAGTTTCGGCGGAGCCTATTGGTTGTGGATGGCTATTCTTTTCAGTTTTATCATACAGGCGGTTTCTTACGAATATCGTTCACGCAAGGGAAATCTTTTAGGAACAAAATCGTATGATGTTTTTTTGCTGATCAATGGAGTTGTCGGCATCATCTTATTGGGGGTTGCCGTCGGCACTTTTTTTAGCGGAGCCGATTTTAAAGTCGATAAAACGAATCTGATGGATATATCCCGTCCGGTAATTTCCACATGGGAGAATCCGTATCACGGACTGGAAGCAATTGCCGATTGGCGCAATCTTTTGTTGGGAGTGACGGTCTTCTTTTTGGCGAGAGTACAAGCTTCGCTCTATTTTATGAACAATATTGCCGACGAGACGATATTTAAGCGGGCCCGTCGTCAGGTATTGGTCAATGCCATACCTTTTGTCGTACTGTTTCTTGCGTTTGTCGGAGTGACCCTTACTGCCGACGGTTATGAACTTAATCCGGCTAATGGAGAGATTTTTATGCGAGAATATAAATATTTTTTTAATTTGATCGAGATGCCGTGGGTAGCCGTGATGTTCGTTGTCGGAGTCGTGTTGGTATTATATGCAATTATTAGAGCCGTTTTTTCGAAAGCCTGGATATTTGGAATTTGGTATAGCGGTATCGGTACTGTTTTGGTGGTTTTGAGCCTGTTCTTTTTAGCCGGGTATAACAATACGCCTTATTATCCGTCTGCTGTTGACTTGCAGAGTTCCCTGACAATTTATAACAGCTCGTCGAGTCTCTTTACGTTAGAAGTGATGAGCGTTGTCTCTTTCTTGGTTCCGGTCGTACTTGCTTATATCTTCTATGCTTGGCGGGCAATGGACAAGAAACCGATTACCGAACAGGAAATGGAAAGTGGAGAGCACACTTATTGAGAGATCGTATTTTATTTAGATGAATAAAAACCCCGAAGATATTTACTCTTCGGGGTTTTGTATGATTGAAAGGTTGTTCTCGTTTATCCGATCTTTATACCGGAGAATCCCATGAATGCCATAGCTAAAAGACCGGCGACGATCAGGGCGATAGGAATTCCTTGCATGGCTTTCGGTACATTGGTTGTGCTTAATTGCTCCCGGATACCGGCGAATAAAACCATTGCCAATGTGAAGCCGATAGCCGTCGAAATTGCAAATACAACAGACTCCATCAAGTTATACTCTTTCTGTATCACCAAGATGGCAACCCCTAATATGGTACAGTTTGTCGTAATTAAAGGCAGAAAAACACCCAAAGCCTGATAGAGGGGAGGCGATACTTTCTTGAGAATAATTTCCACCATTTGCACCAGTGCGGCAATTACCAAAATAAAGACTATGGTTTGCATAAACTGCAATCCCGTCGTATCCAGCAGATATTTTTGCAGCAAATAAGTAACGATCGTTGCGATTGTCATTACGAAAGTTACGGCAGCACCCATTCCGACTGCAGTATTTACTTTTTTAGAAACTCCCAGGAAAGGACAGATCCCTAAAAATTGGGCCAATACGATGTTGTTAACGAATATAGCCGTAATGAATATAGATATATAGGTAATCATCTCTTATTTGGTTTTAAGTTTGTTTACAATAAGAATAAGATATCCCAATGCGATAAAGGCTCCCGGAGCAAGAACAAAAATTAGAGAGCCGTACTCTTCCGGAAATATTGTAGCGCTGAATATCTTTCCTGTACCTAACAGTTCTCGGATAGCCCCCAGCAGGGTCAATGCTCCGGTAAATCCCAATCCGATACCGATACCGTCGAGCATCGAATCGAATGCATTGTGCTTGGCGGCAAATGACTCGGCACGTCCCAATACGATGCAATTGACCACAATCAGAGGTATAAACAGCCCAAGGCTGGCATACAGTGCCGGCACATAGGCTTTCATGCACATTTCCAATATGGTAACAAATGCTGCAATGACGACGATAAAGGCCGGAATCCTGATTTTATCGGGAATAAAATTCTTAATCAGAGCAATGACGACATTGGAACAAATTAACACAAAAGTCGTTGCCAGTCCCATTCCCATTCCGTTTTCTGCGGATGAAGTCGTTCCTAAAGTAGGGCACATCCCCAATAATAATACGAATGTCGGATTTTCTTTAATAAGTCCGTTTAATATAATGCTCATTTTATTCATAGTCTCACCTCCTGTTTTATTTAGTATGTGCTTTGGGCGATGCACCGCTTTGTGCATCAGTACGGTTCATATAAGCATTATAAGCCGTTTGTATGGCGTCTAAGAAAGCTCTCGAACTGATTGTCGCAGCAGTAATGGCATCTACGCTTCCGCCATCTTTGCTTACAGTCAGATGGTCTGTTGCCGGATTTTTACCTAAAATGCTTTGATGGTTCTTATCCGTACGGAACCAGTCATCCATTTTCGATCCCAAACCGGGAGTTTCGGCGTGTTTCAAGACTTTGTAATTGCGTATCGAACCGTCGGCATTGAATCCGACCATAATTTTAATTTCTCCGCCAAATCCTTTCTTGGTAATCGTTTCTACTGCGGCGCCCACATTTTCTCCTGCTTTTTTAGCCGGGAATATGGTTGCCTCAAGGCTGTCAGCTCCGATCTTCAAAGAATATTTGTCTTCGATCGGAGAATTGTCAAATTCCGGAGCTACCATCTGTATAGCTTCGATTTGTTGTTTCTTTTCAGCTTCGGCAATGGGATTTTTGGTAATACTATATACATAACCCAATGCAGCTCCGGCAATTAATGTGATAACTGTCAGAACAACGAGCATATTTAAAAATGTAGATTCTGTTTTAGCCATTTTTTACGACCTCCCCGAAACGTTTAGGTTTAACATACATATTGATTAACGGAGTAAATGCATTCATGATCAATATCGCGAACGACATTCCTTCCGGGTAGGCTGCCCATTGACGAATGATGACCGTCAGCAACCCGATGGCTACACCGTAAATGATCATTCCTTTCGAAGACATTGGTGAGGTAACATAATCGGTAGCCATGAAGATCGACCCTAACAGCAATCCTCCGGTAAGAAGTTGAGTTAACGGATCGATACCGATCAATAGAGAAAAGATGGCCACAGTTGCCAGTATCGATACCGGAATATGCCAGGTAATGATCTTTTTCCATAACATATAGGCAAATCCTAAAAGCAGGGCAATGGCTCCGATTTCTCCAAGACTACCTCCGACATTTCCGAGTAATAAATCTAAAGTCGTGTTTTCTATCGGAATGCCCTGTTTTATCAGGCTGAGAGGAGTCGCTCCCGTTTCGGCATCCAGATAGTGGGTATTGAATGCTTCAGGTTTGGGCCATGTCGTCATTTGTACGGGGAACGAAATCAAAAGAAATACACGTCCGACCAATGCGGGATTGAAAATATTGTTTCCCAGGCCTCCGAACGACATTTTTCCGATACCGATAGCGACCAAAGCACCGATGATGATGATCCATACCGGAAGATTCGAGGGTACGTTAAATGCTAACAAAACCCCGGTGAGGATGGCCGAACCGTTTTTAATGGTGGGTTTCCCTTTTAAAATATATTTTTGAATCAAATATTCGAAAATGACACATGACAATACCGATGTGACGGTTACGATCAACGCTCCTAACCCGAAAAAGTAGAGTGAAACGAGAAATGCCGGAATCAAGGCGATCAAAACGCCATACATACATCCCTCGACAGAGTTCCCGCTATGGATATGCGGTGAAGGCGATATTATAATTTTTTTGTCCATAAGTCAATAAATTTTTTGTTACTTTTTAGCAGCACGGCTGCGGATGATATTTCCGACTTTACCTTTACCTAAGCGGATGAAATCAAGTAATGGGCGATGTGCCGGACAGGTATAACTACACGAACCGCACTCGATACAATCCATGATGTGCTCATGTTCACATTTTTCCCAATTAGAGAAAGTCGATAATTTGGCCAAAAGATTAGGTTCGAGCCCCATCGGACATGCCGACACGCATTTGGCACAACGGATACAGGGCGACATTTCTTCTCTTGCGGATTCCAGATTCCGAATAAGGAGAACTCCAGAACATCCTTTGGTTGTCGGTATCTCGGTCGAGACGATGGCTTTACCCATCATCGGCCCTCCGGAAATGATTTTTTCCGTATCTTCCGGCATTCCTCCGGCTGCCTCGATCAGTTGTCCGATAGGAGTCCCTATCCGTACCAAAAAGTTAGAGGGCGATTTTAATGATTTACCCGTAACGGTTACGATACGTTCAAACAAAGGTTTGTTTTTCTGTACGGCTTCATATACGGCAAATGCCGTGCCTACGTTTTGTACCACAGCTCCGGTTGCGATGGGTAGTCCTCCGCTCGGAACCTGACGGCGTATAATGGCATCGATCAATTGTTTTTCGCCTCCTTGCGGGTATTTAACTTTTAACGGGCATACCGTAATACCGGGATAGGAAGATACCAATCCCTGCATTTTGGCTATCGCATCTTTTTTGTTGTTTTCTATACCGATTACTGCCCGATCTACTCCGATTGCTTTTTTCAATATTGTAATTCCGACAAGTATTTCTTCGGTCTTTTCCATCATTAATTGATGGTCCGATGTAAGGTAAGGTTCACATTCAACCCCATTTATAATTAAGATAGATGCTTTCATGCCCGGAGGGGGTGACAGTTTTACCTGCGTAGGGAATGTTGCGCCTCCAAGCCCCACTATACCGCAATCGCTGATACGTTGTATTATTTCTTTATCACTGAGATTGCATTCTTTTATCAAGGTACTGCTCCGGTCGATGCTTTCTTCCCATTCGTCTCCCTCGACATCGATGAATATGGCCGGACGTTTATATCCGGAAACATCGGTAATCTGGTCTATTTTAGCTACTGTCCCGGAAACGGAAGAATGAATATTGGCAGATACAAATCCTCCGGCTTTGGCCAACAATGTCCCGACTTTTACAGAATCGCCTTTATTTACAACGGCTTGTGCCGGAGCTCCGATATGTTGTCCCAAAAGAATTATGGCCTGTTTGGGTAGTGCAACCGATTGTACAGGTTTTCCGGCAGATAGTTTATTTTCCGGTGGATGTATTCCACCTATCCGAAATGACTTTAACATATTATATTATGTTTATAATTGGATACTTCGATTTAATAATTTGTTTTTGCTCTTTTCTCAGTTATGATTCGGAAACCGATTCTGTTTCTGCCGGTTTCCGGGGAGGAAAGTTTATGGCATGAATTGCTCCGGTCGGACATACCGCTTCGCATTTGCGGCATAAACGACATTTATTGTCATCGATATAAGCAAGGTTGTTTTCAATGGTAATAGCATCAAACGGACATTCTTTGGCACATTTTCCGCATCCGATACATGCAGCGATACACGCTTTTCGTGCAGTTGCACCTTTGTCTTTGTTTACACAACTTACAAATATACGGCGTGATTTAGGCCCTTTTTTCCGCAATTCGATAATCATTTTAGGACATGCTTTTACACAAGCTCCGCATGCCGTACATTTTTCATCGTCAATCTCCGGTAATCCGGTTTCTGGGTTCATGTGTATGGCATCGAAAGCGCATGCTTTTACGCAATCTCCGTTCCCCAGACAGCCAAAGGCGCAACCCGTTTCGCCACCATATAGCGAGGCTTCGATGGCACAACTTTTAGCCCCGTTGTAAAGATTTGTTTTGGGTCTGTTGTTACAACTTCCATTGCAACGGAGTACGGCAACTTTAGGGGTGCTTTCTGCAACTTCTCGTCCCAGAATTGCAGCGACTTTTTTCATGACCGGAGTTCCTCCGACAGGGCATAAAAGTCCGTCTAACGATTCGGCTTTGACACAAGCATCAGCAAAACCTTTACATCCGGGATATCCGCATCCTCCGCAGTTGGCTCCTGGCAGCGCCTCTTCTACTTGTCCGTTTCGCGGATCTTCATACACCTTAAATTTTTGGGCGACAAAATATAGAATGACCGCGCTTATTGCTCCGATTATTCCAAGTGAAAGAGTTGCAATTAATACTAAATTCATGTGTTTTTATTTAATTAAAGTTTAAGTTATTCTATCTCAAGAGAATTATCTTTCTCCAATGTAAATACGAAATCTTTTCTCAATTTGCTTTTACAAAAATAAAGAACTGTGTAATAGGGTATTAGAGCTGCGATGGATAAAATACCAGATAGCAATTCATTTACAGAAAAAGCGAATGAGATGCAAAGTATGCCGAAAAGGCAGAAAAACGGATATATAACAGCCAGTTTTAATGCTTTACGGCTTAAGGTTTCATTTCCGACTACAAAAACACGGTCTCCGGTTTTTATGTTGCATTCAGGGCAGACAGTCTCGATGATTTTTTCTTGCTGGTCTGCTATGGTGCAAGCGGCTTTGGCGTGGCATCCCGAACAAGCAGAGTGTTGAATGATTTTTACATAAGCAATCCCGTTTTCAATCCGCTCTACGATGCCTTTGTGTTTTATAGTATTATTCATTTTGCTATCTCGACATTGCAATTATGAGGCAAATATAGGAATTTTTTAATTGCATTGTATCTCATAACCGTACAATAAATGTGTAAAAAATGACGATTTTTATTTTAAGAGACTAAATAGGGGATATTATTCCTTTTCTGAAAAAGGAAACTCGATTTTGATTTAATCGGTTATTGATACATAAAAATTATTTGTATCTTGCAGCGTCTATTTAATAAAAATGATTTATGAAAACGTACTTGGTCACGGGTGCTGCCGGATTTATCGGGGCAAATTTTGTAAAGTACATGCTTAAAAAATATGAAGATATTCATATCGTTATTTTAGATAAGTTGACTTATGCCGGCAATTTAGGAACTATAAAAAACGAATTGAAAGATCCTCGGGTTAAGTTCGTAAAGGGAGATATCGGTAATGAAGAGTTAGTCTCTTATATTTTTGCAGAGAATGAGATCGATTATGTCGTGAATTTTGCTGCAGAGTCTCATGTCGATAGGAGCATTACCAATCCCCAACTGTTTTTGCAAACCAATATTTTGGGAACCCAAAATTTGTTGGAGTGCGCAAAACGGGCATGGATGACGGGAAAAGATGCAAATGGTTATCCTACTTATCGTCCGGGCAAAAAATATTTGCAGGTTTCTACCGATGAGGTATATGGCTCTTTGACCAAGGATTTTGAGAATCCTCAACCTTTGGTGATTAAGGATGAGTCCGTAAAAGCCGTTGTAAAGGGTCGTTCGAAGATACAAACTTATGGGAAACGTTTTTTTACGGAAGAGACGCCGTTAGATCCGCGTTCACCCTATTCTGCTTCAAAGACCGGTGCCGATTTGATTGTACGGGCGTATCATGAAACCTATAAGTTCCCAATGAATATTACCCGTTGTTCGAACAATTACGGGCCGTATCATTTCCCGGAAAAATTGATCCCTTTGATTATCAAAAACATTCTCGAAGGAAAGAAGTTGCCGGTATATGGCAAAGGAGATAATGTGCGCGACTGGTTATACGTCGAGGATCATGCCAAGGCGATCGATATGGTATTGAATGCCGGACGTGTGGGCGAGGTCTATAATATAGGCGGATTTAATGAAGAACAAAATATCAATATCGTAAAACTGATAATCGATATTATTGTTCGTTTGATGAACGATGAACCCCATTATCAGTCGGTTCTTAAAACCGATATCTCCAATATAAATTATGACCTGATCATCTATGTGGGAGATCGTTTGGGACATGATATGCGTTATGCCATAGACCCTTCGAAAACGGCAAAAGAGTTGGGATGGTATCCGGAAACCCCGTTTACGGTGGGTATAGAGAAGACGATTCGTTGGTATCTTGAAAATCAAGATTGGGTTGAGGAAGTCGTTAGCGGAGACTACCAGAAGTATTATGAACAAATGTATGGACATAAAGAATAAACCAAGATGAAAGGTATTGTTTTGGCGGGAGGTTCGGGAACGCGTTTATACCCCATAACAAAAGGCGTCTCGAAACAGCTATTGCCGGTATATGACAAGCCGATGATATATTATCCTATTTCGGTATTGATGTTGGCCGGTATTCGGGATATATTGATTATATCTACACCGTTCGATCTGCCCGGCTTTAGACGCCTATTAGGGGACGGATCGCAATTCGGTGTCCGGTTCGAATATGCAGAGCAGCCCTCACCTGACGGTTTGGCACAAGCATTTATTATCGGTGAACAGTTTATCGGAGACGATTCGGTCTGTCTGGTTTTGGGCGACAATATTTTTTACGGTCAAAGTTTTTCGGCGATGTTGCGTGCAGCGGTCGCAAATGCCGGAAACGGGCAGGCTACGGTATTCGGATATTGGGTCAGTGATCCCGAACGGTATGGAGTTGCCGCTTTTGATGCAGCAGGAAATGTAACCTCTATCGAGGAGAAACCGGAAAAGCCTAAGTCCAATTATGCCGTTGTCGGGTTATATTTTTATCCGAATAAGGTGGTTGATATTGCAAAAACAATAAAACCTTCGGCACGTGGAGAGCTTGAAATAACGTCGGTAAATCAGACTTTTCTGGAAGCCGGAGAGTTGAAGGTGCAATTAATGGGACGGGGCTTTGCTTGGCTCGATACGGGAACCCATGATTCGCTGTTCGAAGCGTCTGCCTTTATTGAGACGATCGAGCATCGCCAGGGACTGAAAGTCGCTTGTTTGGAAGAGATTGCATACCGAAAAGGCTGGATTTCGAAAGAGATGGTTTTGCAACAGGCAGAACCGATGAAGAAAAACCAATACGGACAATATATGATTAATCTTATTAAAGATGAAACCCATGGGATTGGAAGCCGTTAAGATAATCGATCTGCCCAAAATTGTAGATGCGCGTGGCAATCTCTCTTTTATAGAAGAGTTCCGTCATGTGCCCTTTCCTATAAAGCGTTCTTATTGGGTATATGATGTTCCCGGAGGAGAAAAACGGGATGGACATGCTTTTATAGAACAGCACGAGTTTATCGTTGCCCTTTCGGGCAGTTTCGATGTTATTCTGAATGACGGACGGCAAGAGAAGGTATATCAACTCAACCGTTCTTATTATGGAGTGTATGTCCCCAATATGATTTGGCGCAGATTGGAAAATTTCTCTACCAACTCTTTAGCCTTGGTTCTCTCTTCTACTTTATATGATCCGGCAGACTATATTGAAGATTACGATCTGTATTTAAAACGTCTTGAGCATGGATAATATATTTGTAAAGTGCAGCGTGTGGGATTGTCAGGTGATAGAGCTCGACAAACATTCTCGTCCGAACGGAAATATAACGGTCGTAGAAGACAACATAACCGTGCCGTTCGATGTCCGTCGCGTTTATTATCTGTATGATGTTCCCGGGGGAGAAGAGCGGGGGGGGCACGCCCATCGTAATTTATACCAGTTGATTGTTGCCGCCAGTGGCAGTTTCGATGTAATTCTGGACGATGGCAGAGAGCGCCGTACCATATCGTTGAACCGTCCTTATTACGGGTTGTTGGTACGACCCGGAATTTGGCGTGAATTGAATAACTTCTCTTCGGGAGCGGTTTCTTTAGTTTTGGCTTCGGAACTGTATGACGAAAGCGATTATATCCGGGAATATCCCGATTTCTTAAAAGA
>CASFRL010000152.1 GCA_949297285.1 uncultured Bacteroidales bacterium | reverse complement strand
TAATCGAACCATACCGGACAAGCATAATAACATACTTCAAAAGGACTATTCTTATGTTCAAACTGATCGTTACCTATATATTTATACAACAGGGATGCTGCCTGATTTGAGGAAGACAGATGATCATTACTTCCGGAATATACAAGTTCTAATTGCCCGTCATTGTCAAAATCGCCCCACGCTACATTCGAACGGTCTGCGGTATGATAAAATTCTCCTGCTGCAGTAGCCGTACCATTGCCCGACTGTGCCGGTTCTGCAGGTACAGGTTGCCCAATCTTTTCAAATTTAGGCGTTACGGCTGTTCCCGGAACAGGGATATCCGAATATTCCGGATTTTCCAACTCATCATAATTTTCGGTATATTCAAAATCCTCAGTTACAAAGGCTGAAATTCCCAAATCCATAATCTGCTGGCCTCCGCCCTGTTTCCCGGCAATAGCGATCAAATTCCAACTATTCGGTTTTAAGGTTTTCTTGGCTTCTTCTGAGATATCTTTCGGGACATAATTAAACACACATCCCGTTTTGGTGGCAGCCCATACTCCATTAATATAAATTTCTATATCGTCATCATGGAACAGGACAAAGCGTAATTTGTCAATCATCTCATCGGTTATATCGCCCAGATAAAACCAACGGCGCATATAAATCTGACTTGTTTTCCATTCTGTCGAAACAAGATCGGCTACACTCTCCGGAACACCTGCTCCGAATGCGGCAACACCTTTTTCCCAAGAACTGTCGTCAAATTCTTTGGCAAACCAACGGCGGGGGACATCGGTCGTTGTATTGTAACGCCACGTATATTTATGATCTTTTGCAGTAGAAAGAATCGGTTTTATAATGATTCCATTTTGCGGCATATTGATACATTCTTCTATTTTCGCTTTCAATTCACCGTAAGGCGAATAAGGCTTCATCACACGACGGTCATAAGTCAGAATTCCGTTCTTTTCGATCTCGACATCCGAGATTTGGGTATAGACCGCTGCATTTAATCCCTGATAATAATAGTCTTTTATCTTATCACACAAGCTGTTAAAATAGAAAGTAAAATCTTCACCGGTTTCTACTGTTGTGTATTGGAAATCTCCTCCCGGCCAAATATGTCCCGGAACTTTCAATGTAATACCTCCATATTCTCCACAAACTGCAGCCCGATTTGCATTATAGGGACATGATGGATCGGGATAACTGTGCGTATCGATAATATCACCGACCTCAGCATCGGTCCATCCACTGGCACAACAAACCAATGAGGGTTTTCCAAAACGGGCAGGCGTCAATGAGTTTACTTTCGAATCGACAACATTGGTCATGCGTTCGGTATCGAACTGTCCCCAACCTTCATTGAATACAATCCACTGTACAATACTGGGATAATTTTTCAGCGCATCGATAACTCTTTTCGATTCATCTTCAAAATTCGCTTTAGCAAAGTCTTCATGTCCTTTAGGCAGATTAGGACTCGGCAGATCCTGCCAAACCAATATACCTTCTTTGTCGCAATGATAATACCAACGAGCCGGCTCTGTCTTGATATGCTTACGCACCATATTGAATCCTAAATCTTTCATGGTACGGATATC
>CASFRL010000151.1 GCA_949297285.1 uncultured Bacteroidales bacterium | reverse complement strand
TGGGATTTACAGCGAATTCTGCAGAATGGTATATCGACAATATTTACCTGACTCCGGCATACTTGGGAAATCCCGGATTTGAAACAACTTATAACTGGAGTAAAAACGGCGGAATGACTTGGGCTCAGGATGACACCGAAGACAATGTGCATGGTGGTACTAAATCTGGGAAATATACCCCTACTCCTGACCTTGAAAAAGAATTTTATCAATGCCGTTCTCAAGCACCGGTTACTTATTTGAAGGCGACAGACAACAAGGTGACTGTACGTTTCTGGGCAAAAGGCGCTGAAGGCGGTGAAGTTGTTTACGGAATATTTTATGATGGAGATAAAGAGTCTCAGGCTTTAGGATTGGGCGATTATGTTGCTGAAGATAAGAAATCTCCTAAAGAAGGTATTCCTATGGCGACTTTGACGACCGAATGGGCTCCATATACGTTTGTTTTTGAAGGTACAGACAATATGGTAACTCCTTACCTCGCCTTTTCAAGCAATGAAACCGGAAAGACATTCTGGATCGACGATATCGTAATGTTTGCCGAAAATGATCCTACTCTGGGCGTTTCTGCTCCGGCAGTAGCCGATAATTCGGGTATCAAGGTATTTGCTGCCGCTTCACAAGTATTTGTAGCATCGGATGCTGCAGCTACCGTAAATGTATATAGCATGACGACCGGTGTTTTGTTCGACAGCAAACAAATCACAGAAGGAAATACCGTAATCGATTTGGCAAAAGGAGCTTATATTATTCAGGTGGTTACCAACGGAAAATCCGTTTCAGAAAAAGTGATTATCCGTTAATCGACCATTCTGTATTTGCTTAATGGCACGGGTAGTCCGGCAGGGATTACCCGTACTTTTCTTTATAACCGTAAAAACACCCCTTACTCATGAAAAAAATAATCATTTCATTTTTTGTGTTGCTTCTGTGTGTTTCTGCTTATGGAATACAATATGATTTTGAGGATGGAGTGGTCCCGTCGACGATCAATGACGTGCAAAAAGGTTTATTGACGGTTTCGTCCGATCATGCTAAGATGGGGACAAAATCGCTTCGTTGGGATTGGACTGCTTCCGGTGCACTTTTCCGTGTGAATGATGAAGTAAATATCCCTTATGCTATTAACGCCTTCAACAATCGGGGTGGTTTACGGATGTGGATTTATTCTCCGAAAGCAATGCCCGGTAAATCGCTGCAATTTATCTTTAGAAACCAATCGGTGCGTGTATATACTTTCGATTTTAATTTGGATTTTACCGGTTGGCGTGCCTGTTGGATCGCTTTTTCGGACATGTGGGTTCCCGGAGCTGCGGATGATGTACAACCGACACAACAAGATATAGATGAATTAACGATAAAAGCTCCGGAAGGTGTAGAGAGCGGTACGCTCTATTTCGACCGATGGGATTTTTCGAGCAGTATACATAAACAGGCTACTCCGGATGCCCAAATACCGAAGAACAACCGTTTCTTGACGCGGGACTTCTGGCATTGGGGGCGATTGTGGGAATGGGAGCAATTCTCATATTCGGATGATCTGAAAAATCTTGTTCCTACGGAATCGGAACTCGAAGAATTGCGGACGATGACCGAAAACGTCCGGACTTCTTTATTCGGGAAAGTCAATAATACGACCATAGCCAATGCCTCCACAAAACTTTCAGCAGCCGGCATACAGCGCAATGCCTCGACAGGTTTCATTTCAGGTAAGCCTCTATATACCGATCAGGAAAAAGAATCGGGAGATATCGGCTGTCAAGATGTGAATGATATGATGCTCGGTTTTGCCATGGATTATTATTTCAATCAGAATCTCTCGGCCGCTGAAAATTTTATGTTGGTTTATGATTACGCCTTGGATCAAGGATATGCTTATGGAAGCGGTATGGGTACCAACCATCATTTTGGCTATTTTAATAGGGATATGCCTAAAGCCGTATGGATGATGGAGGATTATCTGAAGGATAAAGGCCGTTGGGATGAGGCTCTGCAATTGACGCAATACTGGAGTGGACTGGCTGAGACGCGACAACCTTATGATATATATCGGGATGAATTGATCGATACGTGGTATACTCTGCATATGTCAAAGCTTTATGCTGCCTTGATGATTGACGATGAGACAGAACGTTTTCGCGCCGTTAAAGGTTTGGCGAGATGGACCAACGGATCGATATGTTTTACTCCCGGAACGATTGGCGGTATTAAACCTGACGGGACAGCTTTTCATCATGGAGCACATTATCCCGACTATGCATCTTCGGCTTTCGGCATATTGGGCGATTATGCCAATTATGTGAATGGAACCTCTTTTACCTTGGAAGCCTCGGCCCGGGCCGTATTGAAACAGGCTTTTATGGCAATGGCCTCTTATTGTAACGTAAAAGAATGGGGTATAGGGGTTTGTGGACGTCATCCGTTTAATCCGAACGAATGTTCTATAAAGCCCAAAAATATAAATGCGTTTGCCTATTTGGCCATCGACGGAGAGAATGTCGATGAAGATCTGGCTTCAAATTTTTTACGCATCTATGAGACTGCTACGGCGACAACGGCCATGAATAACATGAAGAAGAAATTCACGTCAATGGGAATCGAGAAAGCTGAACCTATGCAGGGATTCTTTACCTATAATCATGCCGCCCAAGGAATATTCCGGGGAGGGAAGTGGATGGCTTCTTTGAAAGGTTTTAATCGATATGTCTGGGGATCGGAAATATATTACTCGAACAATCGTTATGGACGTTATCAAAGTTATGGATCAATACAAATTCTGGATGGCGGAGATCCGGTAACAGAGGCCGACAGCCGTTTCCTGGAAGATGGTTGGGATTGGAATCGGTTGCCCGGTACAACTACCATACATAAGAGTTGGTCTGCCTTAAATTCTCCTTATTCTGATGCTACATTGAAGCAGGATGAAACATTCTCGGGCAGTAACAATTTGAATGGAACTTCCGGTATGTTCGTGATTAAGTTGAAAGAACCGTCTCACAAAAACTTTACGCCTGATTTTACGGCCCGAAAGTCTGCATTCTGTTTCGACAACCGTATTGTATGTATAGGGACGGGGATATCCAATTCTGAAAGTTCCCTAAATACTGAAACGACACTGTTCCAACATGCAATCTTGAGCGACGATGAAGCGGTTGAGTGGAATAATACTGTTTCGACAGATGCTACGATCAATGAAACGATCGGTAATGCGGAAGGGATGATCTTTAAAGACCAAACAGGAAACTATTATCAAATAAAAGAGCCGCTGAAGGTAGTCGTAAAAAAAGGGTCGCAGACATCGGTAAACAATAAGACAAAAGCTGCAACCGAGGGAAAATTCGCTTGTGCATATATCGATCACGGAACGGCTCCGGCAAATGCATCGTATGAATATCTGATTACGATACAGCCTGATGATTCGGAAAAGACAGCTTTGAAAGCAGAGGGGTATCAACCTTATGAAGTCTTACGTAAAGACAATAACGCCCATATCGTACGTGATTGTGAGTCTGAAGTGACGGCTTATGCGTTTTTTGAAGAGACAGACCTTAACGATGATGATTATATCGTGAATGCGACCGGAGAGGTTATGGCCATGATAGGGGCTCCGAATGAGGATGGCCAAGTCGATATGAGTGTATGTGATCCTAATCTTAATATAGCGACGATCGATTATACGACTTCAGATCCGAGTCGTCCGGTAACTCATGTCTTTGAGCTGAAAGGTGAATGGACCTTGGCCGATGGAGATAATGAAAAAGTTTCGGTAACGCCTGCATCCGATGAAGGAAATACCCGCCTGGAGGTTATATGTCAATATGGTATCCCGGTTTCTTTTAAATTGAAAAATGAAATACTTTTGGGCGATGCCAAGACAGAACTTCGGGATATTCGGATATTTGGTTCGAATGGAAAATTGTGTGTGAATAGTGATGCCGCCTGTGTTCGGGTATATACTTTACAGGGTCGGATGGTGGAAGAGGTAGAAAAAAATGCCGGTATCCGCTATTTTGAACTTCCGGAAGGATGTTATATCGTGTCGGTTGAGACTTCTGCCGGAATTGTGCGTCACAAAGTTATGTTATAAAGATAGTACGGAAAATCGTTGAGATTGGGGTATTGTTTCAATCCGTACTTTGGGCAGAGAGCCGCTTCAAAGAAGCGGCTCTCTTTTTTATCGGGTGATTTATCGTATCTTTTAAATCAGGCTTTGTATATAACTTTGCATCTCTTTTTCATGCTCTTCTATACTCTGTAATAGTTTAAACTGAGCTTGAGTCCGTTGCCAGTTATGTTCGGGATATTGTATCTTGTAGTAGCAGTCCCCATCTATATAATCGGTAAGGAAGCGTACGGTTTGCATATAGGTCAGTAATTTGGCACCGTATGGAAGATTTTCGATTTCTATCGGGAGTAAGAATGTCCGGGCACTTTCGATATATCCTTTGGCAAAAGCTCTGAAAATATCCATATTGAGATTGACATGATCCAGATTTTCGTCATCTTCTTTCCCGGTATTTCCGGCCGTACGGATAAAATCTCCGAAATCGGAAAGTACAAATCCCGGCATTGTGGTGTCGAGGTCGATTACACAAAGCACTTTCCCGTTTTCATCGAACAGCATGTTGTTGACTTTTGTGTCGCAATGGGTAATTCTTTTCGGAAGTTTCCCTTCTCTGTAAAGACGTTCAGCCTTGCACATCTCATAGCTTCTCTTCATCAACTCGTCGACCATCCATTGCACTTTTTCTAACCGTCCCGATTTATTTGAGGCGATAGCCTCTTTGAAACTTTCAAGGCGGAACTCCATATTGTGGAATTTCGGTATCGTTTCTCCCAGAGGTTCGGGAAGGTCGACCAGCATAGCCTGAAACTCTCCGAATGCTTTTCCGGTATAGTAAGAAAATTCAGGATTTACGGTTTCGTATGTTTTGGATTGAGGAATCAATACCGTAACTCTCCAATAGTTTTGTCCGTCGAAATAGTAGAGTTTGCCGTCTTTGGTCGGGATGACTTGCAAGGCCTTACGCTTGATGTCGGTTTCTCCTTTCTCGGTTAGTTTCTTGCGAATATGATCGGTTATGGCAACGATGTTTTTTTGTAAAAGATCTACATCTTTAAAAATAGCGTGGTTGATCCGTTGAAGAACGTAATCGTCTGTATCGGGAGATTGCGTTGTTATTTTGTACGTGTCGTTGATTAATCCGCTTCCGAGAGGATCAATACTGCTGACAATTCCATCGATACGGAATTTGTCTACAATTTCGGTCAGGTTATTCATGATATGTTTATTTCGTGTTTTATATTAAAAATAGAATCTGCAAATTAAGGATAAAATGCTGAAAATCCAAAGTTTTCATTCAATATATTCTGAACGTTTCTAAAAAATGTCATATCCGTTAAGCGAAAAAAAAGCTGTATCCTTCGCAGGGTACAGCTTTTTTACAGTAGTTTTTATAATTAACGGTTTGAGAGAATCTCTTGTGTGTCGGATGCGATCATATATTCTTCGTCTGTCGGAATAACAACGACTTTTACTTTCGCATCGGGAGCCGATAAATCTGCTTCTGTTCCGTGTATGGTACTATTCAGCTTTTCATCGATTTTTACTCCCATGAATTCGAGCTGGCGGCATACGGTCGACCGGGTTACCGATTGATTTTCGCCGACACCTCCGGTAAACACGATAATATCGACTCCACCTAAAACAGCGGTATATGCACCGATATATTTGGCAATTCGGTAATCATACATTTGCAGTGCCAGTTTTGCACGTTCGTTACCTTGTGCGATTGCCGCTTCTATTTCGCGCATATCGGATGAAACGCCCGATATGCCCATTACTCCGCTCTTTTTATTGACCAATGTAGAGAGTCCGTGTGCATCGAGATTTTCTTTCTCCATGATAAACGATAGGGCACCGGCATCGACATCGCCGCATCGGGTTCCCATCATCAGACCTTCGACCGGAGTCAATCCCATAGAAGTGTCTACCGATTTCCCCTCTTTAATGGCTGTAATAGACCCTCCGTTACCGATGTGGCAAGTGATTATCCGTTGTTTTTCGTAAGGAACGCCTAAAAATTCACAGGCGCGACGCGAAACATAGCGGTGGCTGGTGCCATGAAATCCATAACGACGAATTCCGTATTTCTCATACATTTCGTATGGGAGAGCATACATGTATGCATGTTTGGGCATGGTCTGGTGGAATGCCGTATCGAATACAGCTACCTGGGGCACTTCCGGAAGTATTTTTTCTACGGCATCGATACCTTTCAGATTAGCCGGGTTGTGTAGCGGCGCAATATCGATGCATTCGATGATTTTGTTTTTTACTTCTTTGTCGATCAATACCGATTGGTTGAATTTTTCGCCTCCGTGTACTACCCGATGGCCTACGGCATCTATCTCTTTAAGAGATTTGATGCATCCGTATTTTTCGCTCGAAAGAGTTTCCAATATAAATTCAATACCTACCGTATGTTCCGGAATATCTTTTTCGAGAACCACTTTCTCGCCTGAAGGGAGTGTGAATTTTAAGAAAGAGCCTTTCAATCCGATTTTTTCGATTCCTCCTTGTGCGAGTATCTCTTTGGTCTGGGTATTGAATAGTTTGTATTTTATAGAAGACGAACCGCAGTTCAATACTAATACTTTCATCGCTGTTGATTTATGAGTTATTTTTTCATTCCGATAGCTTGATTTGCCGTGATGGCTACCATTTTATAAACATCTTCGACCGAGCAACCACGCGACAAGTCGTTGATCGGGGCGGCGATACCTTGAAGGATAGGACCGACGGCTTCTGCTCCGGCAAGTCGTTGTACGAGTTTGTAGGTAATGTTCCCGGTCTCTAAAGATGGGAATACGAGAACATTGGCATTTCCGGCGATTTCACTGCCCGGAGCTTTGGATGCTCCTACTGCCGGAACAATGGCGGCATCGGCTTGCAATTCGCCGTCGATCTTCAAGGTCGGATCCATTTCTTTAGCGATGCGGGTAGCTTCTACGACTTTGTCGACCATTTCATGTTTGGCACTGCCTTTGGTCGAGAAACTCAACATGGCGATGCGGGGTTCAAATCCGGCGATGGCCCGGGTGGTTTGTCCTGTTGAAACGGCAATTTGTGCGAGTTCTTCAGCATTCGGGTTGGGCAATACGGCGCAGTCAGCAAATACCATGATACCGTTATCGCCGTAGTTCTTGTTGGGTAAGAACATTAAGAATGCTCCGGAAACAACACTGATTCCGGGTGCTGTTTTTACGATTTGGAATGCGGCGCGCAATACGTTTCCGGTAGTATTTTGTGCTCCGGCAACTTCTCCGTCTGCATGTCCGCTCTTTATCATCAGTGCGGCAAGGAAGAGCGGATCTTCAACCTGTTTGGCTGCTTGTTCTTCCGTCATTCCTTTTTTCTTTCGGAGCTCGAATAATAATTTGGCGTATTCTTCTTTCCTTTCATGATTTTTCGGATCAATGATCGTTGCATTTCCGATGTTTTTTAATCCGAGTTTTTCGGCAAGAGCCATAATCTCGGCAGGATTACCGATTAAGGTAATATGGGCTACTTTATCAGCGATAAGTTTATCGGCTGCTTTCAATGTGCGTTCTTCTGTTCCTTCAGGAAGCACAATGCGCTGCATATTTGCTTGGGCACGCGCAATAATTTGATTCATTAATTCCATTGTCGTTAGGAAGTATAAAGTTGTTTTATTCGTATATGCATCTTAAAAACGGTACAAAAATACGAAAAAATGCTATATCGAGATAGCAATTTTTAATAAAAAAATATATCTCGATATGGCAAATAGGGCTAAATAGATTGATTTTAAGTTTTTTTATACATTGTGTGTGTCGATTGGCGATTCTTGTGTGTGTTTGTCGGTTATCGCTATTTTTCGTCTTATTGAAAAGGTGCCCTTCATCGATGCATCTATCATCGATGAAGGGTATCTGTCAACTTCTTGATTGATAACGGACAAGTATTGATTCTGTTTAGCGAATGTTCAACGGCCTCAACTCTGCTTTTGTGCCGTTAACGTGTTATAGGTATCATGAAACATGATGAGGATACCGAAGGCATAAGCACGCTCTTCTACTATGTTGCGGCCGTAGTAGTACTCTTTATCGCCGATACAGGTACCATCGCAGATATTGTCCATTTTCATATATCCTTCTCCGGCCGGTTTCAGACTGTATTTCTCCAGTCCTTTGTAGGCTTTTTCGATAATCGGCATATAGGTGTCTTTGGAGAGTATGCCCAATTCGATGCCTTTAGCCATAGAATAGGCAAACATGGCTGTGCTGGTGCTTTCTATGAAGTTACCTTTTTCTTTGGGATAGATCGGTAATTGATACCAATGACCGGTTTCTGCATCTTGTAACTTGCTCAGCGTCTCCATTTTCTTCGAAAACGAACTTTTCAAATAACCATAATGAGGATTGTCGGTCGGCGTATATTCGAGCAAGTCGGCCAACATCATGGTTATCCAACCATTTCCTCTACCCCAGAATTCCTGGCTGCGACGTTCGGGATTTTCGGCCCAGTCGGGAGTACAACAAGGATCTTGCGAAGGAATCGTGTCGTTGTCCCAGCCGTGATACCATAATCCGGTTTTCGGATCTTCCAACTTTTCTGCATGCTTTTCCAACTGAGAGATAGCCTCGAGAAGATACTCTTCATTTCCGGTCAGTTTATACATTTGCAGCAAGAACTCTCCGACCATATAAACCGTGTCATCCCAAAGCTCGATAACTTCGGCGCGATGAGATACCCCTCCATTCGTGGCGCGTGGAATGCCTTTATATTGGTCATATACTTTCAATGCATCGGACAGATAACTGCTGTCTTGGGTCTCTCCGGCCAAATAGGCCAATGCCAAGCCCGAGATTACGGCATTGGGATGATGTCCGTTGATTGTCGGACGGGTAGCATCGACGGCATCTTTTATGTAAGCAAAGTAGCTGTTTTTTTCAGGATAATTGTTTTCACAGCGTTCGACCATTGCTTTTAAAAAAACAGCCTCGTTCCAATTCCAGATATACTTTTCGGCAGGCATATATTTTTCAATGACATATCGGGACAGGCTGTCACTCCAATCTTCGTTCCCCTTTTGCGAGACACAAGCGTACGTCCCGAACAATAAGATTGATAATGTCAATATTTGACATTTAAATTTCGCATAATGTTTTTTCATCGTTCTTATTTTTATTAGATTATCTTACTTGCATAACTTGGTCGTATGCGTTTTAAAAGCGGTATAAAAATACGAAAAATAGGATATATAAATAACCTTTTTTATGAAAAAGGAGCTTGATGCAGTTTTATTGAAGATCTCCTTTTCGATTGAGGTTCAAAATAGAGTAGGTAACGGTTCGGTAAAAGAATTTATTTTTCGCATGATTATACTTTGTGGCTAAAGATGTTTTGGAACAGAATTGTTCGGATGGATAGCTGATTGAACGGTTTTTATCATGCAGTATGTCGATACGATGTGACTTGAGCAACATAAATTGTCGGATATAATGACACATAAGGAAAATGAGAATATTTGCTTCGTTAAAAAGAAAGCATGATGATAACAAATTTAAAAATCAAAATTTTAGTACCTGACCGAATGATTATCTTTTTTGAATACTTTCGTTGTATTTCGTCGGAGTCATTCCCGTTTGCTTTTTAAACATCCGGCTGAGATGTTGAGGATATTCAAACCCTAAATTATAGGCAGTTTGAGCAATACCGCTTCCTCGGGCAAATTCGTTTTTGGCTAACTGGATGACATATTGTCGAATGTAGTCGCCTGCTGTGTCGCCGGTAGTTCTCTTGATCACGTCTCCGAAATAGTTCGACGACATGCATAATTTATCGGCGCAATATTGTACGGTAGGTATGCCGAAAAAGAATTGCCGTTTTTCTTCATAATAATCCTGTAACAGACGATCGAATTTTACAAGTATATCCGAATTTTCTATTTTTCGGGTAATGAATTGCCGATTGTAAAAACGTTGGCAAAAATTCAGTACCAAATCGATGTACCCCACAATAATGAGGTCTTGCTGTTTATCATGTTTGTTTTGTAACTCATTCCGTATTTGTCGCATCAAAGAAGATAAAATATCGTGCTCTTCATGGGTCATATGCAGGGCTTCGTTAACACGATAATCGAAAAAAGAGTAATTCTTTATACTCTTTTCCAGATGAGTCCCGTGCAATAGGTCGGGATGAAAGAGTAATGCCCATCCGGTCAGCATAACCTGTTCGCCGTTGTCTTCTTTACCTCCTATCTGGCCGGGAGCCACACAGATGACAGTCCCTTTTTTGTAGTCGTATTTACCGCATCCGTAGGCCAGGTCTATTTCCGCTTCATCGTGGAAAAAAATACCATAGACACCGTAATTGTTCAGGCAATGACGCACCGGGGATACTTCTGCATAATCGATGACGCAGACCAGCGGGTGACTGCCCGTGTGTCCGACATAGCGACCATAATCGTCCACATTTTTTATCTTCATAATCTTAGCCATAGTCTCGTATAAGATGAGTGTCTGTATGCAAAAATAGATTCTTTTAGCCAAATATCTGAATATCGGTACATTGAAATCAGTAAAAACGATACAAACTCCCCACATATCGATACATTTCCTTTCGTAAGACCCGGTAACTTTGTCTTAAAAACAAAGCTGATGAATAAACAGATCGAAATTCCTGTTGAATTGTATGAAGATGAAGTCGTCTGCTTTCTTGCAGACCGTTATCGTACCTCTCCCGAAAAAATTGTGCGATGTTTTTTGTCGCAAGGAGGTTTTATTTCAGAGTCTGAAGATGAATCTGCGGCATTTCGTCTGGAAGAAAATGAAATGGAGATATTAAGCGGTTTACTATCATGGTGCTTTTCGTTGTAGGTTAAACAAAATTTACGACTTATGGATAGAAGAAGTTTTTTGAGAATGTCATCGATGACCACTTTATTGGCAGCCAGTGAATGGACGGGATTGTCGCGAATTTTTGCACAAACCCCGTTGCAATCGAAGAGTGGACATGGCGATAAGTTGTCGGATAGAATGGAATATAGAAAACTTGGAGATTTGGATGTTTCGGCTATCGGTCTCGGTTGCTTGCCTATGGTCGGATATTATGGCGGTAAATATGACAAACGGGAAATGATAGCCTTGATTCGTCAGGCTTATGACAAAGGGGTGACCTTTTTCGATACGGCAGAAGTGTATGGCCCGTATATCAGTGAAGAGTGGGTTGGTGAAGCGCTCTCTCCGTTTCGAGATAAAGTGAAAATAGGAACGAAATTTGGCTTTGGAGTTGAGGAACAGCAGCCTACGGCGTTGAATAGCCGTCCCAAACATATTCGTCGGGCAGTAGAGGGGTCGTTAAAACGTTTGCGCACAGATCATATCGACTTGCTGTATCAGCATCGTGTCGATCCTGAAGTCCCGGTCGAAGAGGTTGCCGGTACGGTAAAAGATTTGATGCAAGAAGGGAAAGTATTGCATTGGGGGATGTCCGAAGCAAGTGCCCGTTCTATTCGTCGTGCACATGCCGTCTGTCCCCTGTCGGCTGTGCAGAGCGAGTATGCTATCTGGTGGCGTGAACCGGAGACGAAGATATTTCCGACACTTGAAGAATTGGGCATCGGATTCGTCCCCTATTGTCCGTTGGGACGTGCATTTCTTACAGGAGTAATTGACGAAAACAGCCGATTTAAACCGGGCGACCGAAGGTGGAACTTGCCGCAATTCACACCGGAGGCTTTGAAACATAATATGCCGCTTGTCGCTCTTGTACGTAAATGGGCAGAGCGTGAGGGTATGACTCCGGCACAATTTGCTCTTGCATGGATGCTTTCGCGTAAGCCGTGGATTGCCCCGATTCCCGGGACAACCAATCCCGAGCATCTTGAGGATATTCTCGGGGCAGCTACCGTAAGACTTACACCCTACGATATGGAAGAATTTGATAGGGAATATGCAAAGATTAACCTTATGGGGCATCGAGCCGATCCGTTCACCGAAAGTCAAATCGATAAATAAGTAAGTCATGGATTATGTAACCTTAAATAATGGTGTGAAAATGCCGATGCAGGGATTCGGCGTTTTTCAGGTATCTGATGCAGACTTGTGCGAACGGGCTGTTTCTGATGCAATTCATGTCGGTTATCGGCTTATCGATACGGCTTCGGTATACGGAAATGAGCAGGCTGTCGGTAGAGCTATCTGTAAGAGTGGTGTTCCTCGAGACGAATTGTTTATCGCGACAAAGGCTTGGATCTCGGAGATGGGGTACGATCTGACATTGCGGGCCTTTGAATCATCTCTTCACCGATTGGGGCTTGACTATCTCGATCTTTATTTGATTCACATGCCTTTGGGAGACTATTACGGGGCATGGCGGGCCATGTCCGAAATATATATGTCAGGTCGTGTGCGGGCTATCGGAGTTTGTAATTTTGAACCTGACCGCCTGATCGATTTGTGTCGGAACGTAACAATCCTTCCGGCAGTCAATCAAGTAGAGTCACATCCATATACCCAGCAAACCGAAGCAATGAGTATCATGCAGTCGTTAGGCGTGCATATCGAAGCATGGGGACCGTTGGCTGAAGGTCGGAACGGGTTGTTTACAAACCCGGTTTTGTCGGCTATCGGATGCAAATACGGAAAATCTGCTGCACAAGTTGTGTTGCGTTGGCATTTGCAACGGGGAGTTGTGGCGATCCCGAAGTCGGTGCATAAAGACCGTATGATAGAAAATTTTACTATCGGAGATTTCAGGTTGTCAGAAGAAGATATGTCGGTTATTGCAGCAATGGATACCGGACACAGTACTATTCTCGACCTACATTCTCCGGCAGAAGTCGAACGTTTATATACTATTGAATGTAAAATATGAAAAAGTTTTTATCGATTTGGTTTTCTCTGTTTACCGCCTTTACGATGGCTGCTTGTGGAGAAGGCCGTGAAGAATCCTTCATTTCGGAACAGTCCGAAACAACCGGACAGCCCGAATCAAATGACGATGATGATAGACTCCCGAATATGTCTGATGATCGCTATCTTGTGCTTTATGTTTCGCGTACGAGCAATACCGAGCGTGTAGCGCAATGTATTCGGACAATACTCGATTGTGATATTCTGGAAATTGAGCCGGAGACGCCTTACGATGCTGACTATAATGCCATGTTGGAGCGTGCGCAGGAAGAGTTGGATGCGATTCGTCAAGGGAATTATCCTCCCATTAAAACATCTGTCGAGAATTTTGACGATTACGAGACCGTGTTTGTCGGGTTCCCGATTTGGTATGGCAGCATGGCAACACCGATGCAGACTTTTCTGCACACCTATGCTTCAAAACTTGCCGGGAAACAGATTGTCCTATTTGCTACCAGTGGAAGCAGCGGAATTTCTACATCGCTTAACGAAGCCCGGACTCTTTGTCCCGATGCGAAAGTAATGGACCAACCGTTGTTATTGACCGCTTCAGCTCTTTCTCAAATGGAGCCTCGTGTTTCGGCATGGCTCGATGAGATTGAGGTAAGCCGAAAAGAACCGGACATGCCGGATGCAGCATCCGGAAAAATAAACATCATGGTCGGTGATCTTACCATTACTGCTACTATCGAGGACAATGCTGCAGGACGTGATTTCCTTTCGCGTCTACCGTTAGAAGTTACGCTGAATGATTATAACAATACGACCGAGAAGATATTTTATCCCGATCCGGTTTTGACGACCGAAGGCGTTACGCGAGGTTGTACTCCCACTCCCGGAGACATTACAATTTATGAACCGTGGGGTAACGTGGCGATTTTCTGTAAAAGTTGGTCGTACAATAATGATCTGATAAAAATAGGGCATATTGATGGAGACGGAATCAAGGCTTTAAGTGTCAGCGGCAATATATCGGTAAGAATAGAAAAACCGTAAAAATTTTGTCCAATATTGTGTGTAAATTACGAAGATCATGGGAACCAGAACCGGTATTTTAAAAATGAGAGAGGCGGAAATGTAGAATTCGATAACTAAAAATCAATAATTTCATGCAATAAATAATCGACCATGAACAAAATTATTTTAATTTCAGTATTCAGTATTTTAACTTTCAATGTTATGTCACAAGAAAAGATAGTACAGACAGCAGGGCGCGACCAATTGGGCGAGTTTGCTCCAAAATTTGCAGAACTTAACGACGATGTTCTTTTCGGTGAAATATGGAGTCGTACGGATAAACTCGGTTTGCGTGATCGGAGTTTGGTAACCATTACCTCATTGATTAGTCAGGGGATTACCGATAATTCTCTTATTTTTCATCTTCAATCGGCAAAGAAAAATGGCATTTCCCGTACGGAAATTGCCGAAATTATTACTCATATCGGTTTTTATGCCGGTTGGCCTAAAGCTTGGGCAGCATTTAATCTTGCCAAAAAAGTATGGGCCGAAGACTCGATCGGAGATGAGGCCAAGGCTGCTTTTCAACGGGAAATGATTTTCCCTATTGGAGAACCGAATACGGCTTATGCTCGGTATTTTATCGGTAATAGCTACCTTGCACCGATTTCACAGGAACAGGTAAATATTTCCAATGTTACGTTCGAACCACGTTGCCGTAACAATTGGCATATTCACAAAGCCACGAAAGGAGGGGGGCAGATGCTTATTGGTGTAGCCGGACAAGGCTGGTATCAAGAAGAGGGTAAACCGGCAGTAAAGATACTTCCGGGTACGGTTGTTCACATTCCGGCGAATGTAAAGCATTGGCATGGTGCCGCTGCCGATAGTTGGTTTGCCCACCTTGCTTTCGAAATTCCCGGGGAGAATGCTTCGAACGAATGGCTTGAACCTGTGACCGATGAACAATACGACAAACTTCAGAAATAGATCAAATAATATTATTCCGATATTATTGACGGTCATAGAAATATAAAAAAGATTTTACCCGATAGTAAAATTGATAAAATATTGCGGGCAACGATAAAAACCGTTGCCCGCAATTATATAAGTCTCTTAGCCCTCTCAAAGAGCCATTTTTTACAATACTCTTTGCATTGTGGGATCTATTTCTACGTAGATTCTTACCGGAAATATTGAGGGAGAATAAGTCGTCCGATAAAAAACTAAATTTCGGGATAAAGTTCTTTCAATATTTTTTTTGAAGCTCCCGAGTTGTTTTGAATATATTGTCCGGCAATATTCCCTGCTTCGGATAAGAACTTTTCGTCTTTCAAGAATCGATCCATCAAAGGTACGAAATCTTTATTCCCTGAGATGTTGAATCCGCCTCCGACAGCAATGAGCTCTTTCGCCTCTTTAAATTTCTTGAAGTTGGGACCGAAGATGACCGGAATGCCATATACGGCCGCTTCCGGTACGTTGTGTATCCCGGCTCCGAACCCTCCGCCGATATAAGCGACCTGTCCGTAACGATAGATAGATGACAGCAGTCCGAAGCAATCGATGATGATGCAATCGGCGTTTGAAATATTGTTTTCATCGGCTTGTGTGTATCGGATAACCGGACGATTCAGCCTTGATAATATGGCCTCTATATGCTCCTCGTGTATTTCGTGGGGGGCAATTATCAATTTTATCTCGGGATGCCGGTTGAAATAGTCGATGAAAATCTCTTCATCTTTCGGCCACGAGCTGCCGGCAATCAGTGTAAATTTGTCTTTTGAGAACTGTTCGATCAAAGGCAGCTCTTTGGCTTGCCGACGAATCTCCAGAACCCGGTCGAAACGTGTGTCTCCCGTTACCGACACTTGTGTGATGCCGATGGTTTTAAGCAACTCTTTTGATTTTTCGTCCTGCACATACAGGTGTTCGAAGTTTTGCAATATTTTTCGGAAATAGCCTCCGTAAGGTTTAAAGAATACTTGGGAAGGCCTGAATATCGCCGAGATGATATATGTCGGAATTCCTCTGTCAGCCAGTGCATTCAGATAATTTCCCCAGAACTCATATTTTATGAATATTGCTTGTCGGGGTTTCAACAGATCCAAAAAACGGTTTACGTTGTTCGGTAGATCGAAAGGCAGATAACAGATCAAGTCTGCTTTCGGATAATTTTTCCGAACTTCGTATCCGGACGGAGAGAAAAAGGTCACGGCAATTTTTTGTTCCGGATAACCTTTCTTTATGGCTTCTATTATCGGGCGCCCTTGTTCGAATTCTCCGAGAGAAGAAGCATGTATCCAAATATATCCACCTTGAGGATCGGCATTTTGTTTGAGATAATCGAATACTCTTTTATGCCCCTGTCGCATTTTGCGGGCTTTCGGGTTACGCAAAGATGCAATATTGACAAGCTGCTTGTACGTATAAATGCCGAAGTTGTAAAGTATATTCATAATTGCAAAATAGACTTCTCTTTGAAGGATTGGTTATGAAATTATAAAATGTTTTTCAATCGATCTTTTCCGGGAGGGTCGTTTCTCTTTTTCCAGCTCTCGTGATTTAAATTGAACCTTACGATTAATTGTTGTTGCAGGTCTATGTGCGAACGTGTCGTATGAAAGTTGACGGATGCCATGCAATTGACAAATCTATTTCGGAAAAAATAGAAATAAATGTCGGTGCGGTTATAAAATCGGGCCTGATAAAACGGGTCTCCTTGATTGAGTTGGCTCCCTAACCGTGGGTAAAAAGGTTGTTGGTTATCTCCGATATACAAACTGTTTTTCAACCCGATAAAGCGCCATTCGGCAAGGAGCTCGGCGGTTAATCCCCGTGGACATATCCAATCGCCTACACCTCTGTCTCGCTCAAGACTTTGCAAATATCCGCATTGTATGGTTAAAGAGTCTAAAGGTAAAACTCGCGGGGACAGGTTTAGACCGATATAAGGGTGTATGACGAAATCATCGGTAACAGATTGTGCATCGGGCGCATTTTTTGATCGGGCGAGATGGTTCATGACGAGGTTACCGCCGGCATAAAAGATGCCGGGCTGCCAACGTCCGCTTCCCACGATGATAAAAGCCTCTCGCCGACTTTCGGTTTGCATTTGTCTCCAATCGATATAAATCTCTCCGTAACCTTTCTGTCCGCAATATTGAAATAATGCCCCGGTAATATTCGGCCGGAAAATGGTCAGAGAGTCGTATTGGATAAATGTCGGAAGAGTCTCTATCAGTTGGGTACGGGCAAATGATCCGAAAGACATCTTGAATTTGGGGCTTTCATAGTGATAATATGCCGTCAGGTCAAGAGAGCCTTCCTCTTTTTTCGACCCCATCGGCTGTATCCAACTGCCTCCGATCATGATTCGGTGCTTGTTGTTGAGGACACCGATCCCTATCTCCGGAGAAACCCTTGTCCCGAAAAATGTCTGAGACAATTGAGCGGGATATTTATATTCCCGGTTATCGAAGAAACCGATCATATCGATATCCCATAGTATTTCTTGGGCTTTGATCCCGGGGGATAAAGTCTGTAATAGTAATATGGCTATAAGCACCTTTTTTATACGTCTCATGGGAGAACTTCTATTGCTTTCTTGATCCGTTTTATCGTTTCTTCTTTTCCTATGATGGCAGTGATATCAAACATGTGCGGACCTTTGCATTCCCCTACTACGGCCAAGCGGAAAGCGTTCATGACATTTCCCATGTGGAAATTGTTTTCGGTGATCCAGCCCAATACGATCTTTTCGGTATCGTCGGAGGCAAAATCTTGTATGCCTTCAAGAATATCGATCAACTCTCTCATGCGTTGTGGAGTATCCTCTTTCCAGCGTTTTTTTACCGATTTCTCTTCGTAACTTTCGGGTGGAATGAAGAAATAGGAGGTTTGGCTCCAAAGCTCTTTTACAAAAGATATGCGGTCTTTTACCAGCCCGACGATTTGGGTTACTTTTGCCGGGTCGGCCGATATGCCTTTTTCTTGTAAGATAGGCATATATAATTCGGCAAGCTCTTCATTGCTTTTGTTTTGTATATATTTATGGTTGAACCATTTCCCCTTTTCAAAGTCGAATTTTGCTCCGTTTTTGCTGCATTTTTCGAGAGAGAACAGTTTTATCAGGTCGTCCATCGAGAGAATCTCCTGATCATTGCCCGGGTTCCATCCCAATAGTGCGAGAAAATTGATTACGGCTTCGGGCAGATATCCCGATTCACGGTATCCGGATGATATTTCTCCGGTTTTGGGATCATGCCATTCGAGTGGGAAAACCGGGAATCCCAATCGGTCACCATCCCGTTTGCTCAATTTCCCGTTTCCGTCCGGTTTCAGCAATAACGACAGGTGGGCAAACTGGGGCATGGAATCTTCCCAGCCGAAAGCTCTGTATAGCAAGACATGCAACGGGGCCGACGGTAACCATTCTTCGCCGCGGATTACGTGCGAAATTTCCATCAAGTGGTCATCTACGATATTGGCAAGATGATAAGTGGGCAAATTATCTGCCGATTTAAACAGTACCTTGTCGTCCAGAATCGAGGAGTTGATCGTAACCTGTCCCCGTATGAGGTCGTTAACATGGACATCTTCTCCGGGTTCGATCTTGAATCGTACGACATATTGTTTCCCTTCTGCGATCAGTCGGTCAACCTCTTCTTTCGGGAGCGTCAGCGAATTTCGCATTTGCATCCGGGTAGATGCATCGTATTGGAAGTTCGGAATTTCTTTCCGTTTGGCATCCAGTTCCTCCGGAGTATCGAAAGCAATATAGGCTTTCCCGGCTTCGAGAAGTTGATCTACATATTTGCGGTAAATGCTTTTCCGTTCCGATTGGCGGTAAGGGGCGTGATCGCCTCCGTAACCGACTCCTTCGTCGAATTTTATTCCTAACCATTCGAGTGCTTCGATGATATACTCTTCGGCTCCGGGAACAAATCTTTGCGAGTCGGTATCTTCGATGCGGAGAATCATGTCTCCATGATGTTGTTTGGCAAATAAGTAGTTATAGAGAGCGGTTCGTACACCACCGATATGTAATGCTCCTGTTGGACTGGGAGCAAAGCGTACTCTTACTTTTTTTTCGGACATACTATTATTTTTTGAAATTGAGAGACAAAATTAACTCTTTTTTTTGATTTCCTATATTTTATAGGAATAAAGACGGGAGTATCTGTCTGATTGACGAAGTTAAGATTCGAGTTCTTCCAGTATTTTTTTTACTTCCTCGTCGGTTTCAAATAACTTCTCTTTGCAAAAACGCAGTAAAGAGAGTGCCCGGGTTGTGTAAGATTTCAACTCGTCGATCTCGCATTCGTTGTTTTGCAGTTTGGTGACGATCTCTTCCAGCTCGGCGATTGCTTGAGCATAGGTTTGTTTTTTCTTTTCAGCCATATCTGTTTATTTAAATAATTTTCGATTCTTTCTCTCCGTCTTTGAAAACCGTGGTGATTTTGTCGCCCGGATGCAATTCGTGGATGCTTCGGACTACCTTGCCCGATTTGAGCGTGAGACTGTATCCTTGTTGCAGTATCCGTTCCGGCGATGTCAGGTCGACCGTTTTGCTTAAAATGTCGAGTTGCTGTCGTGCGGTTTTTATTCGGTCGCCGACAGCTTGCCGCAACCGATATTCGAATTGCTGCAATTGTGCTTGCTTTTGAGGCAGCGATTTTTCGATGCTTCTCGGTAAAGAAGTCGTGAGATTGTTAATGTGTATCCGTTCTTTGAATAACCGCTCTCTCGATTTTTGGGCAACCGATTGTTGTATCTTCTGTATTCGGCTTTTTTCGGCTTGCACTTGCCGGTCGAGCAGACGGGGAATGCCCTGCGTTATGGTAGAAAGCAGTTTTTCTTCTTCCTGTATCTGTTGTTGCACTGACGCAACGATGGCATCGCGCAGTAAAATCCTGCGGTCATCGGCTTTCTGAGCTTGAGCAATCAGCCATTCGGCTGCTGCCGTAGGAGTTTTTACTCTTATGTTTGCGATTTTGTCGATGACGGTTTCATCCCGGTCGTGTCCGATACCCGTTAATACCGGTAGCGGAAACTGGGTGATGTGCTGTGCCAGCAGATAACTGTCGAAACAACTCAATTCCGAGGTGGCGCCTCCTCCTCGGATGATAACGACTCCATCGAAATTGCCGGCTTGTTCATAAATTCGCTCCAGTGCGCAGATGATCGAAGATTCGGCCTGATTTCCCTGCATGATAGCTTGGAAAAGAACCGGATAAAAGAGATAACCTTTCGGGTTGTTTTTGAGCTGGTTTGTAAAATCTCCATATCCTGCCGCCGTACGGGAGGAGATTACGGCAATACGTTGCGGAAGTAGCGGCCATGACAATTCTTTGTTCATGTCGATAACCCCTTCTTCGGCCAACTGTCGTAAAATCTCGGCTCTGCGGCGGGCTATATCGCCCAAGGTATAAGACGGGTCAATGTCATGAACGGTCAGTGTCATTCCGTATAATTCATGAAAATCGACGCTTACCTGAACCAGCACTTTTATACCTGCCCCGAACCTTTCACCGGTCTGTTCTTCGAAATAGGGTTTCAGCATCAAGAATGTCGAAGCCCAGATTACCCCTTTGGCTTTGGCGATGATTTGCCCGGAACGCAGGTCTTTCTCGGCAAACTCAAGATAACAGTGCCCCGAATGATTTTCCCGGGCTTCACTTATTTCTGCCGATACCCAGTATCGCTCGGAAAGTCCTTCGTTCAATGTCCTCTTGATCAAAGAATTGAGCTCGTATAAAGATATATCTTGCATAACCATATTGTCGGGGATTTAAGCAGAACGAATCATTGTCCTTTCTGCGTATATTTTTTTAAGATGCGTTGATCGGCAATTGTTCCGCCTCCGATAACCAGATCGTCGCAATAAAAGACGGCCGATTGTCCCGGAGTGACGGCCGATGCTGCCTCTTTGAATCTGACGATTATATGGTTGTCGTCGGTGAGCGAAAGAGTTGCCGAGATGGCCGGACTTCGGTAACGGATGCGTACCTGAATCTCCTTATCGGCTATTTGGTCGAAAGGAATGTTGAAAATAGGAGTTTCCACCACCATTTCAGAAGCGAGCAACTCTTCTTTATTTCCCAACCGTATCGTGTTTTTGTGTGGATTTATTTTGATGACATAGGCCGGGTGTCCGAGAGCGATCTCCAATCCTTTTCGTTGTCCTATCGTATAGAAGGGAAACCCTTTGTGCAATCCCAGTTTTTTCCCTTTTTCATCGATGAAAAACCCTTTCCCGATATTCTTGTCCAAATCGGGAACCTGTTGTATAAGAAAATCCCGATAGTCATTTTCGATAAAACATACTTCCATGCTCTCTTTCTTTTCGACTTTTTCTTTAAATCCCTTCTGAAGGACGTATGCTCTTATCTCATCTTTTGTGATCTCTCCCAAAGGAAACAGCGTGCGAGACAACTCTTTTTGTCCAAGTCTCCATAAAAAGTAAGATTGGTCTTTCTTCGAATCTGCCCCTTTTTTTAAGACGTAACGTCCTTCTTGTCGAATTATGCGGGCATAATGTCCGGTAGCAACGAAGTCGCATCCCAACCGGTCTGCCTCATCGAGCAGATATTTCCATTTGAAGCACAAGTTGCACATTACACAAGGGTTGGGGGTGCGGGCTTGTAAATATTCATCGATAAAAAATTGTACGACCGTCTTTCTGAATTCATCTCTTACATCAAGTGTGTAATGCGGTATAGCCAGTTTTTCTGCTAAAGAACGGGCCTCTAATACGTGATTGGGTTCGGCCTGATCGGGTGCAGAAAAATGCGAAGGGATATCCCACATCCGCAAGGTTATTCCGGTTACGTCATATCCTTGATCTTGCAAAAGCATGCACACGGCAGAACTGTCTATCCCGCCGCTCATGCCTACTAAAACTTTTTTCTTTTCAGAAAGATTTGTTGTCATATTGGTTTTATGAGTTGTAATATGCAAAAATAAGAAACTTTGAATAACTCTCGGAATCTCTTGTAATGTAAAGATAGGAAAAGAAGCCGAAACAGCTCTTTTTTTGTCGCTTTGCGTGAAGATATATATCCTTTTTAGGGAGCAAGATCGGGTTATCGGACGAAATATAAAAAACGCAGTTGAAAGATTTCTTTCAACTGCGTTTTTTAGGAGTTTAAAAATAAAATCCTTTTTAGGATTTAAATCCTAAAATATTTTTATCCGTTGTATTCGTCAGATACTGTCAATTTTTTTCTGCCTTTTGCGCGACGAGCAGCAAATACGCGACTTCCGTTGGCTGTTGCCATTCTTGAACGAAAACCGTGTTTGTTTTTTCTTTTTCTGTTTGAGGGTTGAAATGTTCTTTTCATTGCCGTATATTTTTTATCGTTATTATTTCGAAATTCGGACTGCAAAAATAGATACTTTTTTTTAATATACCAAAGGATAAATGGTTTTTAGACAAAACTTTTGCGTTTTTTTCTGATTTAGATTATTTTTGTACCCGTAATTCGAAGTTTATAATCGGAACAATAATTTCAAATAAGATAAAAATATGATTAATGCACAAGACATCAAGAACGGAACATGCATCCGTTTAGACGGCAAATTGTACTATTGTATCGAATTCCTTCATGTAAAACCCGGAAAAGGAAATACGTTTATGCGTACCAAACTGAAAGAGGTAGTAAGCGGACGTGTTCTTGACCGTCGGTTTAATATCGGTGAAAAATTGGAAGATGTTCGCGTAGAACGTCGCCCGTTCCAGTTCTCTTATAATGAAGGAGACCACTATCATTTCCTGAATCAAGAGACATGGGATGACATTACTATCGATAAAGCTCTCATTACCGGTGTCGATTTTTTGAAAGAAGGAATGGTAATTGAAGTCGTATCGGATGCTTCTACCGAAACGGTGTTATTTGCCGAGCTTCCGGTGAAGGTTGAGCTTCAAGTCACCTATACCGAACCGGGAATTAAAGGCGATACGGCAACAAACACGTTAAAACCGGCAACTGTCGAAACCGGAGCCGAAGTTCGTGTGCCGTTGTTTATCAATACGGGCGAAATAATTCGTATCGATACTCGTACAGGAGATTATATGGAGCGTGTTCGTTAAAAAATGTTTCTATAATTTGGAGACGGTTCGGGACTTTATTTTGTCCCGAGCCGTTTTTTTTGAGAAAAATTTCTCGGAACACTCGCCAATCGGAATTAAAAAATCATATCGGCCGTAATATATATGTATATAAAATTATACCTTTGTGCCCGAAATGTATAACTTCCGTGTGCTTGCTACCACGTTAAAAACAAGAAACTCTTTCGTGCCCGTAATCTCCCGGAAGGAAAAAATCAGTTTTTTACATCGTAAAGTTTAAAGAGTATGAAGCAAAAAGAAACAGCACTGGTTTGTTTCTCCGGAGGACAAGATTCTACGACTTGTCTGTTTTGGGCGTTATCCCGATTCGAATCGGTAGAGACCGTTTGTTTTGTTTATGGACAGAAACATGTGAAAGAAGTTGAGGTAGCTCGGAAAATTGCCCAAAAGGCCGGTGTGCCGTTTGAGGTTCTCGACGTATCTTTGATAGGTCAGTTAACCCATAATTCTCTTACCGATTTCTCTATGGAAATGGATCGAGAAAAGCCCGAAGATACGTATCCGAATACCTTTGTTCCCGGGCGGAATATGGTGTTTTTGACATTTGCTGCAATAAAGGCTTTTCAGAAAGGAATACGTCATTTGGTAACCGGTGTATCGCAAGCTGATTTTAGTGGTTATCCCGATTGTCGCGACACTTTTATCCGTTCGTTGAATGTCTCTCTCAATTTGGCTATGGACACGCATTTCGAAATACATACGCCGCTCATGTGGCGAGATAAAGAAGCTGTATGGCGGTTGTCCGATGAATTGGGCGTTTTTGATCTGGTACGAAACGAAACATTGACTTGCTATAATGGTATTATTGCCGATGGGTGTGGTGAGTGTCCGGCTTGCAAGTTGCGGAAACGCGGATTGGACTTGTTTTTGAAACATCGTGATGAATCCAAATAATTTCGTTCGAAAATTTTAACAGAATACGAAAAATCAATACCTTTGCATTCTCTTTATTTATCGATGAAGTTATGCCGTATTTTTCAATTATCATACCGGTTTATAACCGTCCGGATGAAGTTCGGGAGTTATTGGAAAGTCTGAGTAAGCAGACTTTAAAAGATTTTGAAGTTATTCTGATCGAAGACGGTTCTGTCAACCGATGTGATTTGGTTGCTCAGGAGTTTGATAAAGACTTGAATATCTGTTATTTCTATAAAGAAAATTCAGGAAGAAGTCTGACCCGGAATTATGGAATGGAACGAGCTTCCGGAGAATATTTCGTTTTTTTCGACTCGGACTGTATTATCCCGGAGCACTATTTCGAGATTGTTAAATCCCGATTAGAGGCCGATTATACCGACTGTTTCGGCGGGCCGGATGCGGCACATGCCTCCTTTAGTAATTTGCAGAAAGCAATCAACTATTCGATGACATCCTTTTTTACTACCGGTGGTATTCGAGGCGGGAAAAAAGGTATGGAAAAATTTACTCCGAGAACATTCAATATGGGCTTTTCCAAAGAAGTGTATCAACGGGTAGGGGGATTCAAAGATATGTTCGGGGAAGACATCGATTTGAGTTTGCGAATTCAGAAAGCCGGATTTCGTACAAAACTGATTCGTGACGCGTATGTGTATCACAAGCGTCGGGTCAGTTTCCGCTCTTTCTATCGGCAAGTTTCCGTTTTTGGAAGAGCACGTGTCGATTTGTTTTTGCTCCATCCCGAATCGTTGAAAATCGTGCATCTTTTGCCTGCGGCATTTGTTCTCGGGTCGGTTTTATTGATCGTGTTGTCTTTTTTCTGGATTTGGGCATTACTCCCTTTAGCCTTGTATTTCTTGGCACTATTTCTTGAGTCGTTGGTCGTTAACCGAAGTTTGCGCATTGCCGCATTATCGATTGTGACGAGCATTATCCAGTTAGGCGGTTACGGAATAGGATTTTTGAAAGCTTTCGTGAAGAAAGTTATTTTCAGAAAGACCGGCAATATGGATGCAGAGCTTGAAAAACTCTATAAAAAGAAATAAGGGAATTTACCTGCTTAAGGATTTTATTCCCCATAGAATCTTGTTTTTGATATCGGTACTTTAAAAGTTTGATATCAATGCGGCTTTACTTGTAATGGGGGAGAAGAGCACCATTAAATTATTCACTTTGTGCCTCTCCCTTCTCAATCTGACAAATTTATTTTGATAGAACGTACAGCGGGAATTGCAGACAGGCAGTATCTCGCTTTCTCTTTTATAATCATTTTTATTATATGATGGTTAGCGTGTAATTGGACGAGTTGCGTTTGCGGAAAAGTAAAAGGGGTAATGCCATAAAAGACACAAGGTATTTTTCTTTTTGCTCTTCAGGTTTAAAATGTATTGCCTCTTTAAAAGTGCCGATTTTGACTATTAAATGCGATAAAAAGGTCTTTTTTCGTATTTGACTGTTGCTTTATCTTTGTCCGGGTAAAAAAGATAATTGTAGATGAAAAGATTAAATCATGTTTTGAACGTTTGTTTTATATCTTTTTATGGTAATATCCGCATCTGTTTTTTTCTCTTGTTCTTGTTCTTTTTCGGATTTTCGAG
>CASFRL010000150.1 GCA_949297285.1 uncultured Bacteroidales bacterium | reverse complement strand
TGTATGAATGGCTTCATTCAGTTTTTGAAGTAGTGTTATCAGTTTTTTTTCTAACATCGAATAGTCCGATACCTCTTTATCCAAATACAGAATAGCGATGTCCAATGTTTTATCGGGTTGCTGAAGTTTGTCGATAAGTATGTGTTTGTTTTTGCGATACGCTTCTTTTATCCGGCGACGGATCAGGTTTCGTTTTACGGCTCTTTTAAATTTCTTTTTGGGAATGCTGACCAGAATCGATACCGGGGCATTGTTGACATGGTCTGCAAACCGGTACACCACGCGGTAGGGATAGACAATAAATGAGTTCCCGGTCGAAAAGAGGGCGCTTATTCTTGTCTTTCCGCAAAGGCGTTCGGACTGTGTCAACTTGTAATTGGTCATCGGATATTGATTAAAAAGCGAAAAGCGTTGCACAAAGATATGAAAAATATCGTTTGCAACGCTTGATTAAGATCTTTGAAGACAACTCGTTATTTCTTGAGTAATTTATTTTGTTCTTTAAAGAAAAGTTCCAATGCAGCGGTCATCGAGGGCGCTTCGGGGCGAGGAGCTTCGACGTCGAGTCTGAGACCTGCATCCCGTACGGCTTTTGCCGTTGTCGGTCCGAAACAGCCGATTTTTATGTCTTGCTGTTCGAAATTAGGGAAGTTTTTCAACAAGGAATTTATGCCCGAAGGGCTGAAGAAAATGAGCATATCGTAGTCGAATTTTTCTTCCGGGGCAAAGTCGTTGCTGACAGTACGGTACATAACCGCTTTGGTATAGTCGATTTTGTTTTTGTCGAGCAGCGGATATTCACCGTTGCTGACATCGGATACGGGGAATAGGAATTTCTCTCCCGAATGTTTGATTAAAGCCGGCACCAGATCGTCTAATTTTCCGGTATTACCGAAGAAAATTTTTCTTTTTCGATAGACGATATATTTTTGCAAATAGAGTGCAATGGATTCGGTTACGCAAAAATATTTCATGGTTTCCGGAATCGTTACACGTAATCCTTCACACAATTTGAAGAAGTGATCGATTGCGGTTCTTGCTGTAAAGATGATAGCCGTGTAATCAGGAATAGAGATTTTTTGTTGTCTGAATTCTTTGGGGGTTATCTCTTCTACCTTGATGAAAGGACGAAACTCAATGTTCACACCGTATTTTTCGGCAATGTCGAAATACGGAGATTTCTCAGATGTGGGTTTTGGCTGAGAAACGAGTACTTTCTTTACTTTCAAAATGTTAGTGTTTTAAATTCTACAAATTGGTAAATTAAAATCATTCCTTTATAGATAAAAAATAGAGGCATGATTTCAAGGGCGCAAAGGTACAAAATAAAGTATAGAATTCCATAAACATCGCTCAAAAAAATCTTAATCTCCTTATAAATAAAAATAATTCGGGACAAAATATAGCATATTGCACCCAGTAGTAGTCCGATATTCAGAAAACCAGAGAGATAGATCATGCAAAAAACAATAGGAAATAGGACAGTTCCCAGCAGCAGATTGATGGAAGAGTGTTCTTTGACCCATTGCCGGGTAACTTCGGGTTCGCTGAAAATGAAGCCCAAGATGCGATATGCCGATTGTTGCAAGTTGTAATAGATAACGGTGATCCCTGTCATGCAGAGAATCTCTTTGAAATAACCGATATAGGGCAGGTCCGGTTTTAGGTAGTGGATAAGGAATGTGAGAAGAATACCTTCCAGGATCAGCGTCTGTGCAAGCAATACGAATTGTAAACGGGATTCGGTGATTGTCGCGTTGTCGGACGCATCGGCATGGTTGCGGTTGCTCTTTAGTGTCGAAAATGGTAGGGAAAAGAGTTTGATCCCTTTTCGAAAAGATGTCGCTACCAGGATGAAACAGCAGAGCAAGATTAGAAATATCCCTTCATCGTGAGCCGGATCTTTTGTCCTTTGCATCCCTTCGAGACCTTTGGGAATAACGAGGACTGCTTCTTTGTAATCGGTCAGGGGGTTTTCGACAGGAGCGGGAGTGTATGCTGACAACCCCTTTGTGTAATGGGGCGAAAATTCGATCGTGTCGGCAGGGTAGGGCATATTTCGCACAAGGCGTTCCTTATGCAGTGAATCGGGGACGATTTTTCCTGTATCGGACTGATGGGCAGTAATAGAGTCCGTTATGACCGGCAAAATGATATGTGTATTGTCATCGGGCATTTTATATGCTATATGGCTGCAAATTTACGTACGCTTCCGTTCCATTCGGGTGCAGAATACAGGGCTTCTATCGCCTCTTGAGGAGTAGAGGCCACTACCCACATTTTTTGATGTTCGGCCCGCATGAAATTTTGCTCGACGGCTCTTTCCAATAGGGCGAGCAAGGGGTCGTAATATCCGGCTGTGTTGAGAATCACTATCGGGTTGAAGTATAATCCCAATTGTTTCCACGTAATGATTTCGAGCAGCTCTTCCAATGTGCCGCATCCTCCCGGTAGGGCTATGACGGCATCGGATAGGGCGGCCATACGCTCTTTTCTCTCGTGCATGGAGTTTGTGATTTCGATATGTTGCAGTCGGTCATAGTGCCATCCTTCCTCGTACATGAATCGGGGAATGATTCCGGTTACGTTGCCACCGGCGTCTAAAACGCTGTTGGCAATTGCGCCCATAAGTCCTTGGTTTCCGGCTCCGTATATGCAATGCAGTTGATGTTGTGCCAGAAGTCTTCCCAGTTGTTCTGCTGCTTCGAAATAAACGGCATCGACTTTTGAGCTTGATGCGCAATAAACGCAAACCGAATGAATTTCTCTCATGGAATTTATTTTATACATTAAACCGGAAATGCATGATGTCTCCATCTTGTACTACATAGTCTTTGCCTTCTACGTACATTTTCCCGGCTTCTTTGCAGGCCGATTCGGAGCCGTATTTCAAATAGTCCTCATATTTGATGACTTCGGCACGGATAAAACCTTTTTCAAAATCGGTATGGATGATTCCGGCGCATTGGGGAGCTTTGCTGCCTTTGAGGTAGGTCCATGCCCGTACTTCTGGTTCTCCGGCGGTGAAATAGGTCTCAAGATTCAGCAGTTTGTATGCTGCGCGTATCAGGCGAGATACTCCGGATTCTTTCAGCCCGATTTCTTCGAGGAACATCTGGCGTTCTTCGTATGTTTCGAATTCTGCGATTTCAGATTCTATCTTGGCTGCAACGATAAGTATTTCGGCGTTTTCATCCTTTACGGCTTCTCTTACCTGCTCTACATACTTGTTGCCGGTTACGGCACTTTTTTCGTCTACGTTGCAGATATACATGACCGGTTTGCTGGTGAGCAGGAACAATTCCCGGGCGATTTTTTGTTCGTCTTTGGTTTCAAAACTGACGGTACGTGCCGATTTGCCTTGTTCCAAAGCTTCTTTATATCTGATCAATACTTCATAAGCGAGTTTAGCATTCTTGTCTCCGCCGGTTTGTGCCTGTTTTTGGACTTTGGAGATGCGGCTTTCGATTGTCTCCAAATCTTTCAGTTGCAGTTCGTAATCGATGATTTCTTTATCGCGGACGGGATTGACCGATCCGTCGACGTGGGTTATGTTATCGTCGTCGAAACAACGCAATACATGAAGAATTGCGTCTGTTTCTCGTATGTTGGCGAGGAATTTGTTCCCTAACCCTTCTCCTTTGCTGGCTCCTTTTACCAGTCCGGCAATATCGACGATCTCTACGGTAGTGGGGACAATGCGTTGCGGGTGGACGAGCTCGGCAAGTTTATTGAGCCGTTCGTCGGGGACTGTGATTACACCGACATTGGGTTCGATCGTGCAAAATGGGAAATTTGCAGATTGAGCTTTTGCATTGGATAAGCAGTTGAAAAGAGTTGATTTGCCGACATTAGGCAAACCGACGATGCCACATTGTAATGCCATAGTTTATTTTGTTGTATTGTTTTCGAAAAATATTTTTTACCCGTTTTTTTTATTTTCGGAAAGTCGGTTCCGAAAATAAAGTCATTTTTTTAGGGTCTACAAAGATACGCATTCTTTTAATATTCTTCGAAAAACAATCCTTTTCATGCAAATTATTTCTGTAAAGAGCGACATTTTGCTTTGTTTCGAATTGTGATTGAACTTGTGTACTTGTCTTTTTGTTAGTAGAATGATAAAATGTTTATGGCTATGGATAACAAATCGTATAAATTTGCTGAGTCTCTGTTGATGTGGATAAAATCGATATTGAAAGATTTTGGGATAGATCCCGAGCGTGTAGATAAGATGGAGGGGGTTATCTATATTGTCTTGATCGTTTTGTTTGCCTGGGTCGTGTCTTGGTTATTGCGGTATGTCCTCCATTTTGTCTTTTTAAGGGTTTTTGGCAAGAGTAAGAATAATATTCTTCGGGTTTTGGTAGATCGTCATGTCTTTTCAGGAGTAGTACATATCTTACCGCCTTTGATCATATTGTCGTTACTTCCTTTTGTTTATGGTAGCTCTAAACTGCTTATCGGATGGGTCGAACGTTTATGCTGGATTTATTTAGTGATTGCTTTTTTGGTTTATGTCAATACTTTTTTGTCGGCTTTGTGGCGTATATTTTCAAGTTCGGAAGCCATGAAAGACCGACCGCTGAAAGGTTTGATGCAGTTGGTAACCGGAATATTGATCGGGCTTGGAGCTATTATTGTCGTTTCTATCCTGATACATCGTTCTCCCATGAATCTGATTACCGGATTGGGGGCTTTTGCTGCCGTTTTGATGCTGGTATTCAAAGATAGTATTCTCGGTTTTGTGGCCGGGGTTCAACTGGCTCAGAATGATATTGTCCGCAAGGGTGACTGGATTGTGATGCCGGGCAGTGTGTTGAATGGGATCGTCATCGATATTTCCTTGAATACTGTAAAGGTGCAGAATTTCGATAACACGATTGTTACGGTTCCTCCTTATTCGTTGATCTCCGGAACATTGCAAAATTGGAGGGGAATGGCCGAATCGGGCGGACGTCGTATCATGCGGGATTTTACAATAGATGCGACATCGGTAAAGCGTTGTACTCCGGAACTGTTGGAATCATTGAAAAATATCGCCATTTTGAAAGACTATATCGAGAAAAAACAGGCCGAACAAGTTGCCGGAAAAGTTGAAAATACCGATAACAGTAGTGGATTGGTGAATGGAACGATAGATACCAATCTGGGATTGTTCAGGGCTTATGTCGAGATATACTTGCGCCAACATCCTTTTGTCAATGGTGATTTGATCTTGATGTCCCGTTTATTGGAGCCGACAGAGAATGGTATTCCTTTTGAAGTATATTGTTTCTCGGCCAATAAGAATTGGGTGAGTTATGAATCGATACAGGCCGAGATTATGGAGCATGTGACTGTCAGTGCATCTTGGTTCGGATTACGTATTTATCAGAATGCCTCGGGGCATGACTATATTGTCTCTGCCTATATTACTGCCGGGAAAGAGCCGCCTGCCTGATTTCCTGCAACATAAAAGAGTGAAGAAAAATGACAAGTCCCGGCTTCGTTCAGCCGGGACTTGTCTGATTTTTATCGCAGTAAAGGCTATTTCTTTATGAAATGAACGGTATTCTGTTCTTTTTTCGAATCGAGCAGAGTCATGATATATTTCCCGGCAGGCAGGTGCGAGACGTTTACAATACCGCAATGATGTAGTGAAATGACCGTTATCAGTTTCCCTTCGGAAGAATAGATACGGGCTTCTTCGAGTTTCCGTTCGGTACCGATGAAAATCTGTCCGGCTGTCGGGTTGGGAAAAATCGTTATAGATTCGTTCTTGAAAGAAGAATCGATGCCGTCGGTAAAATCCAATGGAATGGTTTCTCCGACAAGATGTGCCAGGTAGGCTTCGAGTGCTGTGTATCCACTGTTGGTTACTTTATTCCGGTCTGAAGGGTCTTGTGGATTCAGACCGTTAGAGAGCTCCCATTCGTCATCCATCCCGTCATTGTCGTTGTCGGTAATGGTACCGTAGGTGTTGTATTCGGGATATCCACCCACGGCGGCCGGGTCATCGATGATGCCCAATGTTTTTTGATAATAACGGCTTGTCGTGGTTTCCGATTCAAATTCGGATGTTCCGTATCCGGATGCTGTCCCGTTTTGTGTTTCGGCTATGATGCGGCTATCGACCGCGTCCAAAGGATAAGCTCCGGCTCCGTTTAAAACGCTGTTATAAGCCTCGTTTGCCGTTTCTGTTGTTATTTGATAGGGAGCTTCTATCTCGAACGGAGAGGAGACGACAACGCTTTCCTGAAGGTCTGCCGGATATTTCCTTTTGTCGATACCCAGGCTGTTATCGTTTGTGTAACTGCTGTTCCCTTCCATGATATTCCCGGAAGCATACCATTGGCCTACTTTCCGGTATGAGTCTCCACCGTAAGATGCTTCTACGAAGTAAGAGTTGCTTTTGGCCGGACGGGCAGGCCCCGGTTTGTAATAGTTACCGATCATGTTGACCTCGTTTTTTTCACCTTTTGTCACATCTCCACCGTAACAGGAGTTGGCTTTCCCCCAGTTGTAAATGACGTTGTTGACATAGTCTGTAAGCACCTTGTAATCGTTTGTTTCACGATCGTCTCTGGCTCCGTTGAACCGTGGCATACGGTTGTGGCAATGGGCAAGCAGATTGTGGTGGTAAGACGAAAAATCGCCTCCCCACTGTGTGGCATAGCTGCGGGCTCCTTTGATGTGTCCGGCCGAATAGAGCCCTTCGTGTATGATCGACCATTGCACGGTCGTGCGTTTATTGTCGTACATTGTCATGTTCTCTTCGCAAGACCAGCCGAAGGAACAATGGTCGACAATAATATCTTGGCAGTTTTCGATTCCGATCGATCCTCCGTCGGTGTGGGAGCCATCGTCTTTGAGCCCGATGCGGAAGCGCAGATGCCGTATGATGACATTTTTTGAGCCTCCGAGGTTGACTTTTGCCCCCCGTATGCAGATGCCGTCTCCGGGAGCGGTTTGTCCGGCTAAGGTGTATCCGTTACGGGAGCATTTCAGATCTTCTTTTAGCTTTATTATCCCTGAAGTTCTGAAAACTACGGTGATGGGTTGATCGGGATATTGTGTGAGAGCCCAGCGAAGAGAACCTTCTATCGGCGTTTCTCCGGTAGCATAATCTTCGGTTGTTGTGACGAAAACGACTTCTCCGCCACGACCTCCGGTGGCAAATTTCCCGAATCCTTCTGCTGTGGGGAATGCCGGTGTTTGGGCTTCTAAAGTGGTTGAAAAGATGATTGCTAAGGTAATGAAAGCGGTTTTGATAATGCGCTTTTGACGTTTCATGATATAAAGAATTTAGACGTTCGAATAATTATTGGTGTTGCAAAGATATGGACAGATTATAAAGGGAATGTGTATTTTTTGTGATTGTTGGGGGATTTTTTGTAGAAATATTTTGTTTCAGGCCGAATAGGAGGGGAGGTCGGCAGACGACGATATTGCTTTTGCGGGAATGGGCGGATGGAATATTCGAGAATAGCGAAAAAGATCTGTATCGGTTGGCCGGATACAGATCTTTCGTCTTGTTTTCAAAAGGTTATTGCAGATGCTTAATGGGCTTCGAGCCAGTTTTTCCCGATGCCGGAGTCTGCTATTAGCGGTACTTTTAAATGGTATGCGTTTTCCATTTCTTCTTTTACGATATGTGCTACGATCTCGATCTCGTTTTCCGGAACATTGAAATTGAGGTCGTCATGCACTTGCAGAATCATTCGGCTCTTTAATCCGAGTTTTTCGAACCGGTCGAAAATGCGGACCATGGCTATTTTTATGATATCTGCGGCGCTTCCTTGTATGGGCGCATTTATGGCATTTCGCTCGGCATATCCGCGGACCACACTGTTCTTGGAATTGATGTCGGGCAGCATGCGTTTGCGCCCGCTGATGGTCTCGACATAACCTTTTTCACGAGCAACCTGTATGCTCTTGTCCATGTATTCTTTTATGTGGGGATAGGTCTCGAAATATCCGTTTATCAATTCTTTGGCTTCTGATCGGGGAATGTTCAGCCTGTCGGAAAGCCCGAAGACCGAGATTCCGTAAATGATTCCGAAATTGGCGGTTTTTGCCTTTCTCCGCATGTCGGAGGTTACTTTGTCGATCGGAATTTTGTATATTTTGGCGGCCGTTGATGCATGAATGTCTTTGCCGGAGGTGAAGGCTTCTATCATGTTGGGATCTTCGCTGAGATCGGCCATAATACGCAACTCGATTTGCGAATAATCTGCTGAGAAAAACAGGCATCCTGCATCGGGTATAAAGGCTTTTCTTATTTCTTTCCCTTCATTGTCGCGAATCGGAATGTTCTGAAGGTTTGGATTGCTTGAGCTGAGCCGTCCTGTTGCTGTTACTGTTTGGTTGAATGAAGTATGTATTTTCCCCGTTTTAGGGTTGATTAACTCCGGAAGTGCATTGACGTATGTCGATAAAAGTTTTTTGACGCCCCGCTGTTCCAATATTTTCCCTACAATGGGATGCCTTGACCGGAGCTTTTCCAGCACTTCTTCGGTGGTGGAGTATTGCCCGGTTTTGGTCTTTTTGGCTTTTTCATCGATTTTGAGGCGTTCGAACAAGACTTCTCCTACTTGCCTTGCCGAGCTGACGTTGAACTCTATTCCTGCCAGTTGATAGATTTCCTGTTCGAGCCGCTCGACTTTTTCTGTGAGCATTACCGATGATTGGTGCAATGCGTCGGTATCGACCCGGACTCCGGTAATCTCCATTTCGGCCAATACCCTGACCAGAGGCATCTCGATAGAGTAGAAGAGGGGTTCGAGGTTCTCTTTTTTTAATTCCTTTTCGAGGACATTTTTCAGTTTTAAAGTTATGTCTGCATCTTCAGCCGCATATTCACAGATTTTTTCGATGGGAACCTGACGCATCGAAAGTTGGTTTTTACCTTTGGGACCGATAAGCTCTTCGATGTGTATGGTTTTGTATTTTAAATATACCTCGGCAAGATAATCCATGTTGTGACGTTGCTCCGGTTGCAGGAGGTAATGGGCGACCATCGTATCGAAGAATTTTCCCTTGACGGTGATCCCATAATTTTTTAATACGATATAGTCGTATTTGATGTTTTGCCCGATTTTTAAACAGTTTGTGTTTTCTAACGATTTTTTAAATTTGTTTACAATTAGGACGGCTTCGTCGTGATTGTTCGGGATGGGTACATAAAATGCTTCGTTTTCTTGTATGGCGAACGACATTCCGACCAATTCTGCCGAAATGGGATCGATTCCGGTTGTTTCTGTGTCGAATGCAAAAAATTCGGCACGCTCTAATTTGGCCGTTAATGCAGATATTTTGTACTCATTATCAACTAATTGGTAGTTGTGACTTACCGTTTTTATGTCGCTGAGAATTGAATATTTTTCTTCATCTGTATTCTCGGTCGGAAATATGTCAAAGAGAGAGGCTTGAATAGGTGTTTTTGAAACCGTTGTTTTGCTAACGGTTGTTCCCAATACCCGATCGGCTAAATTCCGAAATTCTAATTCGTCGAAGATTTCCCGTAAACGAGTTTCGTCGATCGGTTCCCGTAATAATTCTTTCTCATTGAAAGCTATCGGAACATCTGTTCTTATGGTTGCCAAGAATTTTGAAAATTCTATCTGTTCTTTGTTTTCTTCTACTTTTTTGCGGAGGGCACCTTTTAATTGTTCGGTATGGCAGAGAAGGTTCTCGACCGATCCGAATTCTCCAACCAGTTTTATGGCTGTTTTTTCCCCTACGCCGGGACACCCGGGAATATTGTCGGAGGCATCGCCCATGAGTCCGAGAATGTCGATAACCTGTTCGGGACGTTCGATCGAGAATTTTTGTTTTATCTCTTCGACTCCCCGTATTTCGAAGTCGCCTCCTCCGAATTTGGGCTTATAGATGAAAATATGCTGACTTACCAACTGTCCGTAATCTTTGTCCGGAGTCATCATATAGGTGTCGAACCCTTCTTTTTCGGCAAGTTTGGCCAAGGTACCGATGACATCGTCGGCCTCGAACCCGTTTACCTCCAAAATGGGAATATTGTAGGCCCGGATTATCTCCTTGATGATAGGAACAGATTGCCTTATCACTTCGGGCGTCTCTTCTCGTTGGGCTTTGTAGAGTTCGTATGCTTCGTGCCTGAAAGTAGGTCCGTGAGGATCGAACCCTACGGCAATGTGCGAAGGATTCTCTTTTTTAAGCACATCTTCTAAAGTATTAACAAACCCAAATACGGCAGAAGTGTTTACTCCTTTAGAGTTGATTCTCGGGTTTTTGATGAATGCGTAGTATGAGCGGTAAATAAGGGCATAGGCATCCAACAAAAATAATTTTTTTTCTTGCATTTGCAGCATGGTTTTAATGTAATCTGTTTTTATCTCGGGAAAAATTTTCTGTTATTTCCCGGTAAATTTACAATAAATATAGATATTCTTTTGTTTTATTGCTATTTTTGCACATCATTAAAATAATATGGATAAATTGTCTATTATACAGCAGCCAATTCTTGGTGAACTGGAGATTTTGAATAAGACCTTGGCCGAAACATTGAGCACCAACAGTCCGTTGATGAATACTGTTGTCGATTATTTTTTGGGAACGAAAGGAAAACAAATTCGCCCGATGTTGGTATTGCTGAGCGCTCGTCTTTTTGGGGAAATCAAAACTGTTACTATTGATACCGCTGCAGCCATAGAACTTTTGCATAATGCCAGTCTGATACACGATGATGTCGTAGATGAGTCGAAACAGCGTCGTGGAAAGCCTACTATAAATGGTGTGTGGGATAACCGTATTGCCGTATTGGTGGGTGATTATTTTGTCTCTTGTGCTTTGAAACGTTCTATTTCTACCGGGATCTTGGAGGTCATTAATACATTGGGCTTTTTGGGACAGGAGTTGGCAAAGGGTGAACTCGATCAATTGTCGATAGCTCAAGAACACGTCTTGAATGAGGAGGCTTATTTTAATGTGATTCGGCAAAAGACGGCTTCGTTATTTATTTCTTGCATGAAAATGGGAGCTTTGTCGAACGGCGCTCCGGCCGAGGCAATCGATCGTTTGATGTGTTTCGGTGAGAAATTGGGGCTCTGTTTCCAAATAAAAGATGATACGTTCGATTATTTCTCGGATGATGTTATCGGAAAGCCTACCGGAAATGATTTGCGTGAGGGAAAGGTGACTTTGCCTTTGATTTATGCTATCCGGAATGCGTCGGATGCTGAACGCAACGAGATCGTAACGCTTCTGAAGCAAAAAGTACTGTCGACACAAGATATCGATGTCTTGACAGAGTTTGCCAAATCTCATGGCGGTATCGAATATGCAAAGGAAGTGATGGAGCGTTTGCGTATCGAAGGTTATGAGGCTTTGTCCTTTTTCGGAGAGAATCCGGTTGTGGAGTCGTTAAAATCGATATTGGATTATACGATTGATCGGGCAAAATAGTCGTGTAATTAAAAAATAAAAAACGGTTGTCTGATAGAGCGTCGGACAACCGTTTTTTTTAGTTGATTATTGTAAAGGATTTTTACCGATACAGAAAATGAGACGACCGTGCAGGTCTCTTGCCGGTTGTTTTCGTCTTAGAAAAATTTGACCGGGCTGCCTGCGATAGAACTCAGCAGATTGTTTGCCAAACGGCTGGCCCCTATGCGGAAATATCTCTTATCTAACCATTTTTCTCCAAGAATTTCAGCTACGATGCAATAATATTTGACAGCATCTTCGGTCGTAGATATTCCTCCGGCGGGTTTAAATCCGATCATCGTACCGGTCTTTTCGTAGTATTCTTTAATGGCCTGGCACATGACGTATGCAGCTTCGAGTGTTGCTGCCGGCTCCATTTTCCCGGTCGAGGTTTTAATAAAGTCTGCTCCGGAATAGATCGCCAGTATCGATGCTTTTTTTATGTTTGAGGCCGTTCTTAATGCTCCGGTTTCGAGAATGACTTTTAAGTGGGCATTTTTGCAAGAGTGCTTGATCTCTTCAATTTCGTCGCACATATCTTCATATTCTTCGGCCAGGAAATTCCCGACGTTGATTACAATATCTATTTCGTCGGCGCCATCGGCAACGGCTAATGCCGTCTCAGCGACCTTTACTTCGGTGAAAGTCTGGGAAGAGGGGAAGCCTGCCGATACGGCAGCGATATTGACATCCGATACATCCAGATTCATACGCACGGTGCCTGCCATATTGGGATATACGCATATAGCCGCCACATTGTTCATTTCGGGATGTTCGTTCTCAAAATCATTTACCCGCTTTGTGAAATTGGTGATGTGTTGGGCCGTATCGGTTGTGTTGAGAGATGTCAAATCGATGCACCCGAAAAGAAATTTGTAAACATCGGGATTGCTATATTTCAGTAAATTCTTGTGAAGAATCTGCTCTACTTCTTGTTTTACGACTTCATCGTTCAGGTTGGTGTTGTAGCGTTGAAGAGCTTCGTTGTACTTGTCCATAATTAGTATAGTTTAGGATTATTAATATGTCTCTCTTTATCTCGTTTGGTTTTCTTCAGCAAGTTTTTTTCAAAAGCCTCTGTAAGATTTATTCCGGTTTGGTTGGCAAGACACAGGAGTACCCACAATACATCGGCCAATTCGTCGCCAAGATCTTTCTCCTTGTCGCTTTCTTTAAAAGACTGGTCTCCATATTTGCGCGAAATGATACGAGCGACTTCTCCCACCTCTTCTGTGAGGATTGCCATATTGGTCAGTTCACTGAAATATTTTACGCCAAATTCTTTTATCCATTGATCTACAATATTTTGCGCTTCTTCTATTGTCATAGTTATTCTCGGTTTTTAGAGTCTATCCAGATCGTTACCGGACCGTCATTGATCAGCTTTACCTGCATATTGGCTCCGAATTCGCCCGTTAGCACAGGTTTGCCGATTTCTTGTGCCGTATAGTGGCATAAAGCTTCATACATAGGAATGGCATGCTCATGTTTGGCCGCTTTGATATACGAGGGCCGATTCCCTTTCTTGGTCGAGGCGTGTAATGTAAACTGGCTGACAATCAGTATAGAACCGCCTATATCCTTTACCGATCGGTTCATTACCCCGTTTTCGTCGTCGAAAATGCGCAAGGATGCCGATTTCTTTGCCAGCCATTCGGCATCTTCTTTCGTGTCGGCATCTTCTACACCTACAAGAATCAACAATCCCGTATCGATTGCCGACTTTATTTCGCCTCCGATGCTTACCGATGCCTCTTTTACCCGTTGTATTAAAACTCTCATAATTATTGCTCTTTCAATACAAAGTTATAAATAAAGTTGTAAGCGCCTATTTATATTCCTCTATATTTGTTTTATCTGCTTCTGAGGGATGAAAATTTTCTACTATTATCCGAGCTTTGGCGTTCCCGATCACGGCCGCAATCTCTTCGAATTGGGCCTCTTTTATCCGTTTTAAACTCTTGAACTCTTTTAATAGCGTCGTTTTTGTTTTGTCTCCGATTCCCTTTATCTGGTCAAATGCCGAGGCTGTCTGCCGTTTGCTGCGCTTCTCTTTATGAAATGTAATGGCGAAACGGTGCACCTCGCTCTGTATCTGTTCCAGTAATCTGAAAAGTTGGCTGTGTATCTTTATCCCGATTGCCTTGGGCGGAAATCCGAATAAGAGCTCGGATGTCCTGTGGCGTTCGTTTTTTACCAATCCTGCAATAGGAATTTCGAGATGCAATTCGTCCTCGATAACCTCTCTTATTATCTCCATTTGCCCTTTTCCGCCGTCTGCAATGATGAGGTCGGGGAGGGGTAACTCTTCGCGTATCAACCGTTGATAACGACGTCTGACCACCTCTTTCATCGACGCATAGTCATCGGGTCCGACGACCGTTTTTATGTTGTATTTCCGGTACTCGCTTTTTGCCGGTTTGCCCATCTTGAATACGATGCAAGCCGCAACGGCATCGCTTCCTTGTATGTTGGAGTTGTCAAAGCATTCGATGTGCAGGGGAGGCGTGTTCATGCAGAGCTCTTTTTGAATCTCTTTCAAGAGCTTCATGCTGCGATGTTCCGGATTGAGTTTTTCGTTTTGTTTCAGTTTGTCTATTTTGTATTGTTTTACATTCTGTTCCGATATTTCGAGCAGTTTTCTCTTGTCTCCCCGTTGCGGGACGATAAATGCCGCATCTTTAAACTCAAGATCGGGTAAGAACGGCACGATGATTTCGTGCGAAAGACTCTTGAAACGGGTTCGTAATTCGACAATGCCTAAGGCGAGAATCTCTTCTTTGACCTCATCGATTCTTTTCTTATACTCGATAGTGAAACTTTGTACGATCGATCCGTTGCGGACGTGCATATAGTTGATAAATGCCGCATCTTCGTCTTCTGCATAAGAAAATATGTCGATGTTGTGTATCGTTGTGCTTACAATGACCGATTTTGCCCGATATTTCTCTAACAGCAGGTATTTCTCTTTTAAAATCTGCGCCTCCTCAAATTTCAAATTCTCCGATAACTTCGCCATCTCTTTCAGCAAATGCTCCGAAAGCTGGTGTATGTTGCCGTTGAGAATCTGCTTTATTTGAGAAATATATTCCGAATAGGTCTCTTCATCCTCAAACCCTTCGCATGCCCCTTTGCAATTCTTGATGTGGTATTGGAGGCAGACCTTGAACTTTTTTTTCTGAATGTTCTCCGGCGTAAGCGCATGCGGGCAGGTGCGTATCGGATATAGGGCGCGTATGAGCTCGAGAACCGTTTTGGCCAAATGTACATTGGCATACGGGCCGTAGTATTTTGACCCGTCCTTTATTACGTTGCGCGTTAAAAATACTCTTGGATAATGTTCGTTGCGAACGGTTATCCACGGGTAGGTTTTGTCGTCTTTCAGCAAGACGTTGTAACGCGGCTTATATTCCTTTATGAGACTGTTTTCAAGATGCAGGGCATCTTCTTCGCTATTTACTACAATGTATTTTAGGTCTCGGATGTTGCGAACCAATACGTTCGTCTTTACCGAATCATGGTTTTTGTTGAAGTAAGAAGATACCCTTCGTTTCAGGTTTTTTGCCTTACCGACATAAATGATTTTGCCCTCTTTGTCGAAATACTGATATACACCGGGCGTTTCGGGTAGGAGGGCAATGATGCTTTTGATATGTTCGTTTGTTGTCTCGATCATCAATATTTGATAAGTGCTTCAATCTCTACATCGGGCGGAAATATCTCCCTTCCTTTTAAGAATTCGAGTTCTACAATGAAATTTACATATATCTTTCGGGGGTTGAATCGTTTTACCAATTTATAGGCGGCAAGCATTGTCCCTCCGGTAGCGAGCAGATCATCATGCAATACGATGACATCTTCCGGCTGAAGAGCATCTTTGTGTATCTCGATTGTGTCTGTTCCATATTCTTTTTCATAGCTTTCGCTCCATGTCTCTGCCGGAAGTTTCCCGGGTTTGCGCAGCGTAACGAATCCTGCACCCAAATTGTTTGCAATGATCGGTCCCATAATAAACCCACGGGATTCTATCCCTACCACTTTGGTAATGCCTTTCTCTTGGTATAGTTTGGTCAGTTCTTCGCTAAGCGCATGCAAACAATCTTTGTCTTTAAATACCGTAGTCAGGTCTCTGAATATAATTCCTTTCTGTGGAAAATCTTTTACACTTCTGATCTTTCCTTTGATGTTCTCGATGTTCATAATTCTATTTTGCTGTTTTATTGATACTTAGCCGATTTATTTAAAGAATATCTTTGTGTTGTTTCACGTGAAACATTTTATCTGCCGGATAAAACCAACAATATATTTATATCGCTTGGAGAGATTCCCGGTATTCGAGCTGCTTGGGCAATGGTCTCCGGATCGATTTTTGCGAGTTTTTGTCGGGCCTCGGTAGAGAGTTGCTTGATCGAATGATAGTCGAATTTGCCTTTTATCCGAATATTCTCGAGGCGGGATATTTTGTCGGCAATTATTTTTTCGCGATCGATATAGCCTTCGTATTTTATTTTTATCTCTGCAGCTTCTACGATTTCTTCTCTTCGATTTTCGATTTTTTCGATTTCTCGGCGCAGGGCCGGAATTAATTCCTCGATTTTCTCGATCGACAGTTGAGGACGCAAAATCAGATCGATTAGTTTCATTCCTTGTTTCAAGGGCGATGTCCCGAATTGTTCTAATCCGCTATTGATGTATTGCGGTTTTACCGAATAATTTTTGGCAAACTCGATGATGTGTTCGATGTGTTCTTTTTTCTCGAGAAGCAATCTCATTCTTTGTGCTGATGCCAATCCTAAATGATGAGACTTTTCGGTGAGGCGCATATCTGCATCGTCTTGTCTGAGCAGGATGCGGTATTCGGCCCTGGATGTAAACATACGGTACGGTTCGTCCACACCTTTGGTGACTAAATCGTCGATTAAAACACCGATATAAGCCTCGTCGCGACCCAAAACGAAAGGCGACCCTCCATGGCAGTTGATGTGTGCGTTGATTCCTGCGACAATGCCCTGACCTGCGGCCTCTTCATATCCGGTAGTTCCGTTTACCTGACCGGCAAAAAACAGGTTCTTTATTTTTTTTGTTTCGAGGTTGTGCTGCAACTGGGTCGGGTCGAAATAGTCATATTCGATTGCGTATCCCGGTCGATAGATTTGAACATCTTTGAATGCCGGTATTTTTTTCAATGCATTCAGTTGTATCTCTAAAGGTAAGGAAGAAGAGAATCCGTTTAAATAGAATTCCCGGGTTGTTTCTCCTTCGGGTTCGAGAAACAGTTGATGCTCTGTTTTATCGGGGAATGTTACGATTTTTGTCTCTATACTTGGGCAATACCGTGGCCCGATACTTTTGATCTGTCCGTTGAACAGGGGAGAATCGGGGAGCCCTTGACGAAGAATTTTATGCACTTCTTCGTTGGTGTAGGTCGCCCAGCAACTTTGTTGTTTTAGTTTGCGCGGTTCGAAGTCTAAATAAGAAAACTTGTGGAAATCATTTTCTCCGGTTTGTTCGGTCATCAAGTCAAAATGTACGCTTCTTCCGTCGATGCGCACCGGAGTCCCTGTCTTCATTCTTCCGACGGTAATTCCTAATTCGGACAGTTGTTCGGTGATTCCGTAAGATGCCGGCTCGGATATTCGGCCTCCCCGCAATTGCGTTTTACCGATATGTATTAATCCGTTCATGAATGTACCGGATGTAATGATTACCGATTTTGCGGAAAATTCGACCCCCATGTTGGTAATGACACCCGTTACCGTGTTGTCTTTTATAGACAAGCCCTTTACGGAGTCTTGCCACATATACAGATTATCGGTATTTTCGATTATCTCTCTCCATGTGTGGATAAACTTTTCCCGATCGCTTTGTGCCCTTGGGCTCCACATGGCCGGGCCTTTGGAGCGGTTGAGCATGCGAAACTGTATAGCGGTTTTATCGGTTACAATTCCGGTGTTTCCTCCCAAAGCATCAATTTCTCGGACAATCTGTCCCTTTGCGATACCTCCGACAGCAGGATTGCAACTCATCTGTGCAATTTTGTTCATGTCCATTGTGATGAGTAGCGTTTTTGATCCTAAATTGGCGGCTGCGCAAGCGGCTTCACATCCGGCATGTCCGGCTCCTACAACAATAACATCATACTTGAAAGTCATGTTCAACGGCGTTTGTTTATAAATGGGTTATTCCGGGCAGGAGAGGAGGGCGAGCGCTTCATCTTCCTTTTGGGTCATTATCTCTCTTTCGCCCGGCTTTTTATCGTTGATTCCGCATAAATGCAGAATACCGTGTATTATAATTCGATGCAGTTCGTCTTCGTATGCGACCTTAAACTTCTCGGCGTTGCTTTTTACGGTGTCGATACTGATAAATATATCTCCGCTGATTCGGTTGTTTTCGGTATAATCGAATGTTATAATATCTGTGTAATAATCGTGTTTGAGATATTCGTTATTGATTTCTAATATTTTTTGATCCGAGCAAAAAATGTATGCGATGTCTCCGCATTTTTTGCCATACATTCCGGCAACTTGTTTTATCCAGTTCCCGATTTCTCTTTTTTTTATTGCCGGTAACTTTACATCTTCGGCAAAGAATGTAATAGCCATATTCCTATTATCTTTGAGATTATACAACCGTATTGCAAAGATAGGGCTTTATCCTGTATATAGGTGCTCGATAGAGTAAAAAACATTAGAATTGCTTCTATTTAAAAAAGATATATGCTACGATAATGGCAGCAACAATTCCTACAAAATCGGCAAAAAGTCCATAACCGGCAGAGTAGCGGGTGTTGCGGATGCCTACACTCCCGAAATATACGGCCAGAATGTAAAATGTCGTATCGGTCGATCCTTGTATTGTCGAAGCTACGCGGGCTACGAACGAATCGGCTCCGTATGTGCTCATGGCATCGACCATCATGCCCCGGGCTCCGCTACCGCTTAAGGGTTTCATCAGTGCGGTTGGAAGTGCCCCTACAAAATCGGAGTCGATACCGCAGGCCTTGACTCCGGCCGTTATCCCGGATATAATGAAGTCCATTGCTCCCGAAGCCCTGAAGATTGCGATGGCTACCAACATGGCAACCAAATAAGGAATAATCGTAATTGCGGTTTTAAATCCCTCTTTGGCTCCTTCGATAAAGGCGTCGTATATGTTTATTTTTTTTCGGATACCTGCAATTATAAAGCAGATGATGATGCAAAACAACAGACAGTTGGCTCCGAATTGGGAGTATAACGATACTTTTTCTTGAGGAAGTCTGGAGAAAAAATAGAGTATAAATCCGATTATGGCCGTAAGGGTTAAGATCGACCCCATAATTACCCGGTCGAAAAGGTTTATTTTTTGTTTAAGGCATACGGCAATAAGCCCGGCTAACGTAGAACAATATGTCGCTATCAATATGGGCAGAAATATATCTGACGGATTTGCGGCTCCCATTTGTGCCCGGTACACCATTACGCTTAACGGGACTAAGGTCAGCCCGGTCGTGTTGAGCACGAGAAACATGATCATGGGGTTGCTTGCCGTCTCTTTATCCGGATTGATTTCTTGCATCTCTTTCATGGCTTTCAGCCCGAGAGGTGTTGCGGCATTGTCGAGTCCCAACATGTTGGCCGATACGTTCATGAAGATCGAGCCGAACGCCGGATGGTTCTTGGGCAGGTCGGGGAAGAGCCTGCAAAAGAGCGGACTTATGAGTCGGGAGAAAAGCGCAATTATCCCTCCCCGTTCTCCGATTTTCATCAGACCTAACCATAGGGATAAAACGCCGGTAAGACCCAAAGATATTTCGAATGCCGATTTTGCCGATGTGAATGAGGCGTTCATAATATCGTTCCAGATAGTCAGGTTTCCAAAAAACAGAGATTGAATCGTCGCGACACCAAAGGCGATCAGGAAAAAAGAAATCCAGATATAATTTAGGACCATGCGGATAATTTTTTTGTGATGAGAACAAATTTATATATTTTGTGCGAATCTGGGATAAGTTGATTCTAAATAAATTGATTTTTCCGGGCTATCTTATTGCTGTGAATTTATTTGATCTTAAAGAAGGGATGGTTTATTTCTGTCTAAATGATCTGTAAATCAGTTTGTTATCTCGTTTTTATCTTCTTGAGAATCGTTTAATTGCAGATTTTCTGTATTCCCGGTCGATTTATCTCAAAGAAAATGAGCAAAGAAGTTGTCGATGCAACTTTGCAGACTACAAATAAATTGTCGATCGTGATTAAAGCCATAAAGCGTGTAGATGTACCGCATTTTTTTATACTTTTGAAGATTTTCAATATTTTCGTTTTCTTGAAACGATTTTTAAGAAATGATTCGTTTATTTGTTGAAGCAACGCGAAAATTTAAAATTGAGGTTCTAATATGAAGAAAAAAGTTTTGGTAACATACAATATGTTCCGGAGCGGCTATTCGGAGTTGATAGAAAAGTATGATGTTACCTTTCCGCCAGAAGGAGTAGAGTCATTTACTTATGAAGAAGTTTTGCAAATGATTCCCGAATACGATGCTTTGCAGTCGATGTTCAATTTTCCTGTGGATAAGCGTTTGATGGATGCCGGCGTGAAGTTGAAAATAATTTCGAATTATGCCGTTGGGTATGACAATATTGATATTCCCTACGCGACACAAAAAGGTATTCAGGTAACCAATACGCCCGATCCGGTGACTGAACCTACTGCCGATCAGGCAATGGGATTGTTGTTGGCGGTGAGCCGTCGGATTTCGGAATTGGACAGACGCCTTCGGGCCGGAACGGTAACGGTCGGGTTGTTGGAAAATCTGGGACATTCGTTATTCGGCAATACAATCGGCATTATCGGTATGGGTCGCATCGGTCAGGCTTTAGCCCGTAGAGCTGTCGCCGCCGGAATGAAGGTTGTTTATTGTAACCGTCATCGGTTGAATGAGTCGATCGAGGGCAAATATAAAGCCGATTACCTGCCTTTGGACGAATTGTTGCGTATCTCTGATGTGGTTTCGATAAACGCTCCCTATACAAAGGAAACTTATCACTTGGTGGGTGAGCGGGAATTTTCTTTGATGAAGCCAACCTCTATTTTAATTAATACGGCAAGAGGTCCTTTGGTAGATGAAAAGGCCTTGGTCAATGCGTTGCGTGAAAAAAAAATATGGGGTGCCGGACTGGATGTCTTTGAGTTTGGCGATTATCCTTCGGAAGAGTTGTTGACGATGGATAATGTGGTTTTGAATCCGCATACGGGAACGCAAACTTTTGAGGTCCGTAATGAAATGGCGGCTTTTGTTTCGAAAAATATCATCCATTTTTTTGAGGGGGGAGCTATTGCCAAGGTCAATCATATAAATTAAGTCGATATGAGCGTCGCACAAGAGATGCGGGATCATTTGCTTACGCTTGCCGATCCTGCAAAGGCCCTTGTCTTGCAAGGTTTTTTTAAGACGGCTAAAGGTGCTTATGGTGAGGGTGACCGATTTGCCGGTATTCCTGTGCCGAAAACGAGATCGGTAGCTAAACTTTATGTCCGGTCGGTCGATCCGGAAGATGTGTTGCCTTTGTTGTCGGATGCCATTCACGAATGCCGTTTATTGGCTCTCTTGGTTTGGGTCGGTCAATTCTCTAAAGGTGATGAATCGCTTCGGGAGCGAATCTACAACCTCTATTTGTCGAATACCGATAAAATAAATAATTGGGACTTGGTCGATTTGTCGGCATACCAGATTGTCGGGGAATATCTGGCGAATAAAGATCGCGCTCCTTTGTACCGTCTTGCCGAAAGTGGGAATTTGTGGGAGCAACGCATATCGATAGTAGCTACGTGGAAATATATACGGGAGGGACGGTTTGATGATACACTGTGCTTGGCCGATAAACTGTTGCAGCACCCGCACGACTTGATTCAGAAAGCCGTAGGGTGGATGTTGCGGGAGGTCGGTAAGCGGGACAAAGACGTACTTTGCCGTTTCTTGGAGTTGCGTTATTCGGTGATGCCCCGGACGATGCTTCGCTATGCCATAGAGAAATTTACTCCCGAGGAGCGGGCTTTCTTTATGAGAAAGAGTCAGCCGTGAATTCGCGTATAGTGGTGTTTATCTCGTTCGTTTTAACTTGTATTTAGAATGAAATCGCTATCTTTGCGCCATAAATTCCAGTAGAGAATATCCGAAGGATATGAAATTTAATGAATCCGATTTGTTAACGATATGTGTGCCTACTTGTGATCAGGTAGTCATCCTTTGCGATATGTTGGAAGATATGATTCCGAAGATAAACCGATATCGTATCCGCCTTCTTATTATCGATAATTGTTCGTCAGACAATACACAAAACGTCGTAGCAAGCTATTTTGACCGTTATGAAAGGCTGTCCTATGTCCGTTTGGACGACCGTCTGGAAAAAGGGAGTCTTTTTGAAACTGCACTAAACCTGGCTCAAACCCCTTATTGCTGGGTTATTCGAGATATAAATCGTCTGAATGCCGATTTGTTGAGTTCGGTTATCACGGAGTTGAGAGACCAGAGTCCCGATTTGTATGTCCTTAATTATAATAGAAAGGATACCGGAATTTCGTCTCGGAGTTATAAGGATGCAAATGCCTTTTTACAAGATCTCGGATGGTGTGTCATTCATTCCGGTTCGGTGATTTTTTCACGTAAGATTATTGATATTGCCGATTTTAAGCGCTATAAAAATACCCATTTTTTCAATTTTAATATTATATTTGATGCTCTTGCACGATTAACGGAGTTTCGTGTTTTCTGGAGTGATCTGATGTTGTTGAGCGAATCTCCCATATCCTGCGATAATTCGCGTAATCCGAGAGGTGTATTCCGGATTTATGGAGTGATTTGGAGTAAAACGGTTTTAGCTTTGCCGGACGAGGTTTATTCAAGAAAAGCCAAATTGCGTTGTATTCGTATGCTGGGGAAGAAAACCCGTCTGTATACCGCTCATCATTTGAAGCGTCAGCGTGTAGTAGAATCGCTTACTCCTGAAATATATAAGGAGTGTTATGATTATATTCGATATTTTGCTCCGGGAAATGAGTTGCGTTTTTTCCTTTATGCGAGGTATCCGAATAAATTTAATAAATATTATAGGAGGTATCATCGGTATTATAAGAATACAGGGTTGCCTTTATTCTGATTATTCTAAACTTAATATACATGAAAGCTGTAATCTTAGCAGGAGGACTCGGTACTCGCATCAGTGAAGAGACCGATGTAAAACCGAAACCAATGGTCGAAATCGGGGGTATGCCGATACTTTGGCATATTATGAAATGTTATTCTCATTATGGAATTAATGAGTTCGTTATTTGCCTTGGCTATAAGGGGTATGTTATTAAAGAATTCTTTGTCAATTATTTTATGCACAGAGCGAATATAATGATTGACTTGGGAAATAATACGATGCATACGTTGAGTACGACAAGCGAACCTTGGAAGGTAACGTTGATCGATACCGGAAATGAAACGATGACGGGAGGTCGTATAAAACGGATAAAACCTTATATCGGAGATGAACCTTTTATGCTGACTTATGGAGATGGTGTTTCGGATATTAACATTGCAGACTTGCTGAGATTCCATAAGGAGAACGGGCGTTTGTGTACGGTTACTACCGTTCAGCCGACAGGCCGTTTCGGCGCTGTTACTTTGGGCCCCAATAACGGCGTAGCCTCTTTTGCCGAGAAACCGAAAGGCGATGGGCTGTGGATTAGTGCCGGATTTTTTGTTTGCCAACCTCAAGTATTCGATTATATCGAAGGAGACATGACTGTGTGGGAACGGGAACCGATGGAGCGTTTGGCCCGGGAGGGACAGATGAGCGCATACCGTTATGAGGGTTTCTGGAAACCTATGGATACATTGAAAGATAAGAAAGATCTTAATGAGATTTGGAATAACGGACAGGCAAAATGGAAAGTTTGGGAGTAGAGAAAAAAATCTCTCTGTTATCATAAAAAATCCCCTTATCCGGTGAGGATAAGGGGATTTTTAGTTTCTATGGAATTTTTGGTTATTTAGATTGTTCTTTTAATTCTAACGCCATCGCATTGGCTTTGGCCACAGCTTTATGGATATTGTCGAAGATATATTCATCGCCCAATAACGCTTCGACTCCCATTCGTTCAAGAGAAGCGTGTACGGTGGGATTTACGCCGGAAAGTATGATATGTATATTCTCTTTGCGTGAAGAATTGATGAATATCTCGAGATTGTGTATGCCGGTAGAATCGATAAATGGAACTTTTCGCATACGGATAATACGCACCAAAGGTTTGTCGCCGAGGATACGCATCTGTTCATCGAATTTGTTGGCTATTCCGAAGAAGAACGGCCCGTCGATTTCATAAACTTCGACTCCTTTTTCGAGAGTCAAATGTTCGTCCGATAAAGTCTCCATTTTACTTGCACTTTGGTCGAGCTCGTTACGCAATACAGAAATATGAGTATTTTCGGTTACACGGCGCAAGAAAGAGAGTACGGCCAACAATAGCCCGATTTCTATCGCGATTGTCAAATTGAAAATAACGGTCAGTATTAGCGTTACCCACAGAACGGCAATGTCGGCTTTTTGATTTTTCATCATAGATTTTACCGTCCGCCATTCGCTCATGTTGTATGAGACAACGATAAGTACTCCGGCCAAACAGGCCATTGGTATGTGGGTTGTCAAGGGGGCGAGGAATAATAAGATGAGCAGAAGAACGATGGCGTGTACAATTCCGGCAACCGGCGTGACGCCGCCATTATTGATGTTGGTCATTGTCCGGGCAATAGCTCCGGTTACGGGTATTCCTCCAAAGATCGGAGAAACTATGTTGGCGGCACCTTGTGCGATGAGTTCGGTGTTCGAGTTGTGACGTTCTCCGGTGACCCCGTCGGCTACGGTTGCCGATAATAAAGACTCTATGGCTCCGAGCATTGCAATGGTAAACGCCGCAGGAAGCAACTGGTTGATGGTGTCCATGTTGATGTTCAATCCGGTTGGTTCGGGCAACGTCGAGTTGATCGTAAATCGGTCGCCGATTGTTTCTATACCCGTAATTCCGAAATAGTGCTTCAGTACATAAGCAATAATGGTCATGATGATAATTGCAACCAATGATCCGGGAATTTTTTTCGAAAGTTTCGGTGTTATGATGATCAATAATATGCTTAAGATACCGATGCCTAAAGACCACACGTTTGTTGTTCCGAAACTTTTAAAGTAAGCGATCCATTTGGAAATGAAGTCTGCCGGAACCGATTCCATGGTCAACCCGAACAGGTCTTTGATTTGTGTCGTGAAAATCGTCAGGGCGATACCGCTGGTAAACCCTATGACAATGGGGTAGGGGATAAACCTGATGATCGTTCCCAGTTTGAAAATACCCATCATCAACAACATCACTCCGGCCATTGCGGTGGCTATTGCCAGTCCCTCTATGCCGAAAGTCTGGATGATTCCGTAAACAATTACGATAAATGCCCCTGTCGGCCCTCCGATCTGGACTGAGCTGCCTCCGAGAAAAGAGACGATAAAACCTCCGATAATGGCTGTGATGAGCCCTTGTTGCGGGCTTACTCCGGAAGCTATACCGAATGCAATGGCTAATGGCAGGGCGACAATGCCGACTATGATACCGGCCATGAGATCGGCCATGAATTTTTCTTTAGAGTAATTTTTTAGCACGCTGAACAAACGTGGTTGGAAATCGAGCTTGTTATTCATATTTAATATTTAATATATAATCTGTTATTGATTTTCGTTGTTAACTGGTTGTGATTTTTTTGAGGGTGCAAAGGTAGTTAAATTTTGTCAAGAAATAAAAGCGTATCAAAATATTTGTGATATAAAATATTCGATGTTGCCTCGACGTGTATGTTTGGGAGGGGGAGTCGGATCGGAAAAAAGGTGTGTAGGGAAAGAAAAACGATCGGAAATCTATCTTAAGATTTTCGGTCGTCTTTTTTTGTAGTTGTACTTATTTTTATAATTGCTTTTTGTAGGCGCGTCGGCGTTTGTGCTGGATGTTTTCGAAATATTGCCATTGAGACTGAACCTTCCCGTTTTCTTCAAGTTCGGGATTGCTCTCGGCATATTTATACCCGTTTTTTATAAATATGGGTATCAGGTCGGAAAACAGCAGGGCATTGGCACCCGTGTTTTGATAATCGGGACGAACAGCGACCAACAGCAGATCTACGACGTCGTTTTTCCCGCGAAGAGCCTTTAGAATATGAAAGAAACCGAAGGGGAAGAGTTTTCCGTTGGCTTTTTGCAATGCTTTTGACATAGAGGGGATGGCAATACCCACCCCAATGAGCTCTTCCTGTTCGTTAACAATCATAGATAAGTTTTCGAGCCTTACCATGGGAATATACATTTTGACATAGTAGTCGATCTGTTTTTGAGATAATTCTGAATATCCGTACAGGTTTGCATAAGCCTGGTTGATGAGTTCGAATATCTTATGGCCATAGTCTTTGACGATCTTTGATATACTCTTATACTTTATGATCTTAAGTTTGTATTTTGCTTGTACGATGTCGGATATACGTTGGTGTTTCTGGGGAATCTCTTTGGGAACATATATCTTGAACTCTACCCAGTCATTGTCTTTTTCGTATCCGAGCCGGGTAACATGATCGACGTAGTATGGATAATTGTAGATAGCGACCATGGTGCCGAGTTGATCATATCCTTCGACCAGCATACCTTCCGGGTCCATATCGGTAAATCCCAATGGTCCGATAATTTCTTCCATGCCTTTTTCTCGAGCCCATTTTTCAACGGCTTCGAACAGGGCTTCGCTCACTTTGGTGTCGTCGATAAAATCGACAAATCCGAAACGCGCGCATTTTTTCCCCGTTTTTTCGTTTACCCTGTGATTGATGATTCCGGCGATGCGGCCTACGACTTTATTATTCTCGTCATAAGCCATATAATAGACCGATTCGCAGAATTCGAATGCCGGATTTTGTTCCGGGTTCAGAGTTCCCACTTCGTCGAAAATGAGTGGCGGGACAGCATATGGATTACCTTTATAAAGGTCGATCTTGAACTGTACATACTTTTTCAGTGCTTTTTTGCCTGAAATTTCACGGATGGTTATCCCCATAGATGTTTGAATTTAGCACTTTATTAAACCAGAGTTTTCGTTAATCTTTTTCTCCGTAAGCCAGGTCGCCGGCATCCCCTAATCCGGGTACGATATAGGAGTGTTCGTCAAGTCCGGGATCGATAGCTCCGACCCAGAGGGTAGTTTTCTTTTCAGGAAAGTTCGAAATAATGTATTCGACCGCTTTCTGGCTGGCGATTATGGAGGCGATATGGATGTATTCGGGCTCTCCTTTGGTGAGCAGGGCCTTGTATGCGAGTTCCATAGATCCTCCGGTAGCTAACATGGGGTCTGTCAAGATCAGCACTTTCCCATCGATACGCGGAGACGCGATATATTCTATGAAGATTTCGAAGTTCAGTTTATCCTTGTATTTGCGATAAGCCGATACAAAGGCATTCTCTGCCCGGTCGAAATAATTCAAGAATCCTTGGTGATAAGGAACGCCTGCCCGCAGAATGGTGCCGATAACTATGGCATCGTCAGCGGTATTTATATGAGCCGTTCCCAATGGTGTCGTAACTTCTTTTTCGCTGTATCGGAAATCTTTACTGATTTCATAAGACATCACTTCTCCTATTCTTTCCAGATTTTTTCTAAATCGCAATCGATCTTGCTGAATGTTTATGTCTCGTATTTCAGCAATAAAGCGGTTTAATTCTGAATTTCTTTCTGCAAAATTGACAATTTTCATTTAATGAACTTTTGGAATAAAATACAAAAATATAATTTCTCGCGATAAATGAGCGCATTAAAGGTTGAAAAACACTATAAAAAGAGCAATTTTAAGGAGCGGAATAAAAAAATGAGTCAATTAGCGAAAAATTTCTTTAATTAACATACCCATGTATTGAAAATATATTACTTTTGCATCGGATTTAGAAGAAGAGATAATTAATTATATTCAGTCAATCATTTAATTCAACCAAAAATGGCAAATTTAGATTTAAGCAAGTACGGAATTACCGGTACTACTGAAATCCTGCACAATCCGTCTTACGATGTGTTGTTTGCAGAAGAAACCAAACCGGGTTTAAAAGGTTTTGAAATAGGTCAGGAAACTGAACTGGGTGCTGTAAATGTGATGACAGGTGTTTATACCGGTCGTTCACCTAAAGATAAATTTTTTGTTAAAGATGCTACCAGTGAAAATACTGTATGGTGGACTTCTGACGAATACAAAAATGATAACAAACCTGTAACCGAAGCAACTTGGAAAGAACTGAAAAATATCGCAGTAAAAGAGTTGTCGAACAAAAAACTGTTTGTTGTCGATGCTTTCTGTGGAGCCAATGAAGCAACTCGCTTAAAAGTTCGTTTCATCGTTGAAGTAGCATGGCAAGCTCATTTTGTAACAAATATGTTTATCCGTCCGACTGCAGAAGAACTGAAAAACTTTGGCGAACCTGATTTCGTTGTTTACAATGCTTCTAAAGCAAAAGTAGAAAATTACAAAGAATTGGGTCTGAACTCAGAAACTGCTGTCGTGTTTAATTTGACCACTAAAGAACAAGTTATCATCAATACTTGGTATGGCGGTGAAATGAAAAAAGGTATGTTCTCTATCATGAACTATCTGAACCCGTTGCGTGGAATCGCTTCTATGCACTGTTCTGCCAATACCGACAAAGAAGGAAAGAGCTCAGCTATATTCTTCGGATTGTCCGGTACTGGAAAAACTACATTGTCGACCGACCCGAAACGTCTGTTGATCGGTGACGACGAACATGGATGGGATGATGAAGGCGTATTCAACTATGAAGGTGGTTGCTATGCAAAGGTTATCAACCTTGATAAGGATAGCGAACCGGATATTTATAATGCGATCAAACGCGATGCTTTGCTCGAAAACGTTACTGTTGCTGCTGATGGAAAGATCGATTTCGCAGACAAGAGCGTAACAGAAAACACTCGTGTTTCTTATCCGATCTATCACATCGAAAATATCGTAAAACCGATTTCAAAAGGACCTCATGCAAAACAGGTAATCTTCTTGTCGGCTGATGCTTTCGGTGTATTGCCTCCTGTATCGATTTTGAACGCAGCACAAACACAATATTATTTCTTGTCTGGATTTACCGCAAAATTGGCTGGTACAGAACGTGGAATTACCGAACCGACTCCGACATTCTCGGCTTGCTTCGGTGCTGCTTTCTTGTCGTTGCACCCGACCAAATACGGCGAAGAACTGGTAAAGAAAATGGAAAAAACCGGTGCAAAAGCATATTTGGTAAATACTGGTTGGAACGGGACAGGCAAACGTATCTCTATTAAAGATACTCGTGGTATTATCGATGCTATCCTTGACGGTTCTATCGATAAGGCTCCTACAAAAGTAATTCCTTATTTCAATTTTGTTGTTCCGACGGCATTGCCGGGTGTTGATCCGAAGATCTTGGATCCGCGCGATACTTATGCTAATCCTGCTCAATGTGATGAAAAAGCAAAAGATCTGGCCGGACGTTTCATTAAGAACTTTGCTAAGTTTGAAGGAAATGCTGCCGGAAAAGCATTGGTAGCTGCCGGACCGAAACTTTAATATGGCTTAGAATAATATCTTTATAAAAAATAGGCCTAAAAGTCAAACAAGACTT
>CASFRL010000149.1 GCA_949297285.1 uncultured Bacteroidales bacterium | reverse complement strand
CCGGATGTTTACGGACAAGGCATCGAAAATAACAATGCAACTCAAGGCTTAAAAGTTTATAGTGCTGATGGTAATGTATTTATAAAAGGTTATACGGGTATTGCCGAAATCTATCTTTTGAACGGCGGAAAGGTTGCCGAGAAAGAGATATCGGACAACACGACATTCCCATTGACCCCGAACACTTATATTATCCGAACAGGTAATCAAGCGACAATCGTTATTGTAAAATAAAATTCTGCAAATAACAATTCCCATAAAAAAGGCGTCGATTAAGACGCCTTTTTTATTTAACCGAACAATCTTTTTTACGTTTTTGGCTTACGGGTATTTCTATATCGGAAAATCACCACACCGACCAAAACAGAAACAATCAGCAAACCGATCCCACCATATAACCAATAAATTTCTTCTACGACATCCATACTCACGGTCTTTTCCCTGTAAAAGATAACACGCATCTTCAACAAATGTTCTGAATATCAGTTTTTTTTAAAACAAAGAAATTCTAAAAAATTTAAAAACAAATTGTTAAAAAATCATTTTTGCAATGCGTATATTACAATTATATACTATTTTTGCAAAGTCAAGATTACAATAGCTATTTTTAAAACAGAATGGAAACAAAAGATCTCAAATTCGGAGAATTGGATGAAGGCTTCAATATAAAAGAAGCCATAGAAGAGGCCAAAAGGTGTTTGAACTGTAAAAATCCTTTATGCATAAAAGGATGCCCCATAGAGAACAATATACCCGGATTTATTCATCAACTGTCGATGGGCAATATCGGTGCAGCGATGAATATCATCAACGAAAAGAGTAATCTTCCGGCAATATGCGGACGCGTATGCCCCCACGAAAAACAGTGTGTAGGACATTGCGTACTAAACGTCAAGAACCGGCCTATACAAATAGGGAAATTAGAGCGATTCGCTGCCGACTTCGACGGAAATATGGGTTTAATACGAGACAAAATACCCCAAAAAACGAGAGGAAAAGTTGCCGTGATCGGATCCGGTCCTGCGGGACTGACTGTCGCGGGAGATCTGGCAAGAGAAGGTTTTAGCGTCGTTATCTTTGAAGGAGAACAGGAAGCCGGTGGTGTTTTGATGTACGGAATACCCGAATACCGGTTACCGAAAGATGTCGTTCGCAAAGAAGTAAAAAAAATAGAGGCTTTAGGAGTAACGTTTATTACGCAATGTATGGTAGGTCAAGCTATTACGATAGATGACATGTTCGGACAAGGATTCGATGCCGTATTCATCGGTTCAGGGACAGCTTTACCCAAGTCGCTGGATACACCGGGAGCCACTTTGCGGGGTGTCACGCAGTCTTCTTATTTTCTCCGCATGGCAAGTTTGTGCAACACCGGAAACATCGGGAGAGAAGAGATCCCCGTAAAACAAGGAGACATCGTCGGTGTTATCGGCGGGGGTAATGTTGCCATGGATGCCGCCCGAACGGCTCTACGTGTGGGAGCCCAAAAGGTGTATGTCCTATTCCGCAGAACAATAGACCAAATGAGCGCATTGCAAACAGAATATAACGAAGCCGTAGAAGAAGGTGTCGAATTTCTGTGGGAAACGACAGTAACCGAATTTATCGGCACCAACGGACGGCTGGAAAAAATCAGGATCGACACTCCGGACGGAGAAAAATTGATGCCGATCGATCGCATTTTACTGGCAATCGGTTCACGCCCGGCCAACAGGATCGTCTCTACAACCTCCGGTATCGATGTCGATGATAGAGGATATGTGATTACCAAAGAGCGCCCCTACGGAATGACAACCCGAAAAGGTGTATTTGCAGGAGGCGATGTCGTACACACTCCGCAAACCGTCGTTTTGGCCATGAAAGAGGCTAAACGGGTCGCAAAAGGAATCGCCCAGTTTGTAGATGCGAAAAAACTTCTCGAAGAGTAGTTTTTTTTACAGGCCCAATACTTCCCCTAAAAACAAAAAAATCCGGTTAGATACAAAAAAAATCTGCCGGATTTTTGTTTTATTCGGGACGATATTTCGACCCCTCTTGCCATATTCCTGAATTAGATATACCCCAAAATCGTATTGCATAAATTCAGAATTCTGTTACCTTTGTATAAGAACATATCAAAAACAGATTAAGAAAAGAAGATGAACCAATTCTCTGAAAATTTAGCGCATTTCGTACACGGAGCCGCTTTTATGTTTTTTATATTTGCCAGTATTCAGCTCTATCCACTAAGGAATCGCAGCAATATGATGAAACTGCTCTTTTGGAGCATGATTTTTCTTGCATTCCTTGAATTCAAGGATATGGGATTCTTGATAAGCGAGCTATGGTATGACACGTATGTTACCGGGATAACGATGAGTATCGACATGCTTTATATCCCGTTAATGGCACTTTTCTTTTTCGAAGTCATCTCTCCCGGTTGGGTCACTTTTTATCGAATTATCGGAATGGCTACGCCTTCGATACTATTTATTATTGCATATATTCTATACCCGTCTCCGTACATTTTTAAAGCGGCCATGCTTTACTCTTTTATTTTCGGATCGATCATACTGATCATCGTCTTTATGGCAAGTTCTCGCCGAGACAACTATATAAAAGACAATTTTTCGGACATAGAGGGTTTTAGCGTATCATGGGTACGTAAAGTAATCACAGCATTATATGTTTGCCTTATTTTTTGGACTATCCTTTCTTGGGAAGAGAATTGGTTGAGCGACGCATTTTATTATGCCGTATCGATTCTTGTGTGGACCTATATCTATCGATTATCTCAAAAACATTCTGTTATAGCCCTATCGACCTCTTCAAAACTATTCTTACCCAAACCCGAAAAAACGGACGAAGAGATACCCAATTTCCTTTTTGGGAAAAAATTGCAAGAATCCATGGAAAATAAACGAATGTTTTTAAATCCCAAATTGACGCTCTCTGACGTAGCCGGAGCAATCGGGACAAACCGCACATACTTGTCGAAATATTTAAATAGCACTTTACAGACGAATTTTTATGAATATGTAAATAATTTTCGGATAAAAGAGGCTTGTGCTTTATTGACATCGGACAACCGCAAAAATTTATCTGAAATTGCCGAGTTGAGCGGGTTCAACTCACTCTCTACATTCAACCGGGCTTTTGTCAAAAAGGTCGGAGAAACTCCTGCCCGTTATATCAAAAAACTTAATCGGAAAGAGGTCAACTGAATCTGCGACAAGGACGATCTTCACATCAAAACAGACACAAATGTCCCGTTTTTTCGTCTCAATACTACAATAATTGATTTATTGCACTTTTTTTTTACGGATTGACAATCTTTCTACTCACAATTATTCACATATTTGTCTATTCCATTCAAAGAAACCTCATAATTCGTATAAATATATTTGTTTAATTCATTAATATCCTCACCTGTTTTTTATGAAAAAATATCATTACTTATTGTTATTTCTTCTATTCATAGCAATTAACGGATGCGAAAAAGAAGATATTACAGATGCTTACGAAGAAGCTACATTATCTGTATCTCCCGAAAGTATCATTTTCGATGAAAATGATCCGAACAACAACCGGATAACCATCTTATCAAATGTTTCATGGAATATTGAAGTCAGTAATAATGCCTTAGAAATAGACAAGACTGAGGGAGAAGCCGGAGAAAGCACAGTGACGGTAACCGATATCCCGGTCGGTCAAACATATATGCTGACCGTATCGACCGTAAAACGGAATGAAGAGGATAAATCTGTTTCAAAAAGTGTTGCCGTGAAACGCCCGGCTCCGACATTCACAAGTGAAACGATCTATTATGACAATCTTGATAAAGCGACTTGGACGGGAAGCAGTCATCCATACTTAGATCAATGGGACGGTTATATCAATGCCACCGGAACTGGAGCCGATAATATAGAATATACGGGAAGGACTGTCAAGATACAAGATAATTTCCCATCTACGGGATATTCAGGTGCTTCGCGTAAAAACGCATTTTACTTCGGCGGAGAGGGCGCTTATGTGACAGTCAACAACATAAAACTGCAATCGGGACAAACGACATTCCAACTCTCTTTCGGATGCTGCAAATATGAAGGTAATTTTGACACTTCTGCCGATATAAAAGTGTATGTAAGCGGTGAAGGAAGCACGCAAAAACAGATCACCTATAACCGGTCTACAACCAATTCATGGGCTTTGGCAAGCGCCGTATTTACAATACAAGGCACTATTCCACAGACATTATCTTTCACATTTGTAGGTAATGACTATAATATCCGAATGGACGATATCAAACTGGTGACCAGCAACCAGTCAACCGATCAGGTATTGAATTTCTCTCCGGCCAGTCAAATATGTGTAGAAACGCCGAAAACGCTTATCAGCAAGAGTCAATACAAATATGTTACACATTTTGCCGAAACCTTGACAAGTAAAAAGCATGTACGCAACTATACGGCATGCTACGACACATATCGGCATAATCCCATGTGGGTAGCTTACCCCATGCATGAGTGTTACCACGAAAAAGGGTACGGAAGGACGAAGCCCGACCCATGGCGTCCCGATCCTAAATTTGCACAAAGCGAACAGTCGATTATCTACCCAAGCGACTGGGAAAATTGGCCATGGATTCCTAATGACAATAAACCGACAGACTTATTCTACTATTGGACACCTTATAACAACATAATGTACACCAAAGGACACATGTTGCGTTCGGCCGACCGTGGTGGGGCAAACAGCACCATGAACATACAAACTTTCTATCCGACCAACATTGCTCCGGAAAGATATCTTTATGAAGAGCACTGGACAAAGGTCGAAGAGTTATTGTCCGATTATTGGGAATGCCCAGATACAACTTACGTCGTTACCGGATGTTATTATGAAAACGACAATCATAAATCGTACGATGCAAGTAGTTGGGATACTCCGACATTAGGCCTATCCAAAGAGTGCGTGATCCCGACAGCCCGATACAGAGTAATACTTCGCACAAAAAATGGGAACTTAAGAAAGCCTATCTCTGAATGTTCGGCAAATGAGGTAATGGCAATCGGATTCTGGTTCCCGCAAAAGATAGATGACAGTAATCCGGGAACGACTCCGGCATTGACCGAATACGCATATTCGGTATCGGAAATAGAACAAATGATCGGCGGAGAATTCGAGTTCTTCCCGACAGCTCCGGAAGGTGTTAAGGACCAAAAAAATCTCAATGATTGGCCCGAACTAAATAAATAAATTCCTTTCGTTAATATCTCAATAAATGCAAAGAGTGCCCGGAATTATTTTCTCGGACACTCTTTTTGTTTATGCAATTTACAGATAACGAACCTTATAAGAAAAGAGCTTAATATTGGAATAAAAGACAAGAGGTTAAATAGATAACACGATCTTTTTCACGATTAATTATCCTCTATACAAAAAGAAATTCAACCCGTATTTTCGACAATTCGGCGATAACAATCCCGGTTTTATCGATTTTTTTTTGTCGTGCAATTCTTCCATTTTATTTTTGTATCGATCAAAAAAGCATATACTACCTGTACAGAATGATTTTTTTGATTAAACTATTCTATATATTTTGGTTACTCAACAGTCATTCCGGGAGGAACGGCTGTTGTTTTTTTATAGGAGCAATACGGTCGAATCCGGAAGATTTTATAAAAATTTTCCCCAGTCTTTTACTTTCACCCGATTTAAAATCAAAGACGGCTTACCAACGACAATATTTCGGCAGGAGAATCTACAAGATGACAAGCTCCGTTTTCTTCCAACTCTTTCCGAGGACGAAATCCCCACGTCACACCGGCAGAGACTACTTGTGCCGCCATTGCAGTTTGCATATCCACACCCGAATCTCCGACATAAAGAGTTTCGGACTCGGTAACACCCGAAAGCGACAATATCTCTTTTACGATCGCCGGATCGGGCTTTACAGGAACCCCCTCGCGTTGTCCCAATATGGCAGAGAAAGTTATATTTTCGAAATAATAACGCACCAACTTCTCTGTCCCTTCTTGGTATTTATTGGAGGCCACGGCCAAAGCAACGCCCCGAAGCCGCAATTGCTCCAATAACTCGGGAATACCTGGATAAGGGCGCGTCAGGCACGTATTATTCTGAGTATAATGAGCCAAGAAAAAACGTTTCATTTTTTCTATATTTTCAGAAGTACGCTCATTCTCAGGAAGAGCCCGCTCAAAAAGTTTTTTTATACCGTTCCCGACAAAATAGTTATAAGCCTCTGTCTCATGCTCAGGAAATCCGCATTGTCGCAATGCATAATTTGTGCTTCCGGCCAAATCCTGAATCGTATTTAACAAAGTCCCGTCCAAATCAAATATTACCAACTTTATCATCTCTCTTTTGCTTTTTGGCGACGAAAGTAAGAAAAACAGAGCAATGTTACAAATGATCTTATGTTTTACAACATAAAATTGATTTTCAACGATGACACAAAGCTATAACAATCAATAATTTATCGTATAAAATCATAAATATGTGTGCGCACACACAGGCTAAGAAAAACAATATCCCAAATTTTTCATTACATTTGCAACATAAGAGTGTGTGCGCACACACAGCCAAAACAGGGTAGATGAACGAAAAGAAAAAAAATATACGCATTACAGATATTGCCCGTATGGCCGGAGTTTCGGCAGGGACGGTCGATCGCATACTCCATAATCGGGGTAAAGTGTCGCAAGCCGCCCAAGAAAAGGTGAACAAGGTATTGCTCGAGGTCGAATACCGCCCCAATCTTATGGCTCGATCGCTGGCGATGAAAAGGCAATTTGTCATTGCAGCCCTGATTCCGGCTTTCCGTGCAGGAGAATATTGGGAAAAAGCGGCCGAAGGAATCGACAAAGCCGCAAAGGAGCTGAACGATTATAATGTTGTTGTCCGGAAAATATTCTTCGATCAATACGATCTCGCTTCGTTCGAAGAGGCTTGCAAGGCAGTGCGGTCTGAAGATCTCAGCGGAGTGCTGATTGCGACATTGTTTTCGGATGCGGTAACCGAACTTTCGGAGTATCTTGATGAACAACAGATACCCTACGTATATATCGACTCGAATATTCCCGAAAACAACCAATTGGCATATTTCGGAACAAACTCTTATGATGGCGGGTATATTGCCGCCAAACTGCTTACCGGAAGGATCGCTCAGGGAAGCGATATTCTTATCGGAGAAATTGTCCGGGAACGGAACAACAGCTCTACGCAAATGAAGAACCGGGAAAAAGGGTTTATGGAATATTTACACAAATCGGGATTTTCAGGGCAAGTAGTCTCTTGCAAACTGCATATCGAAGAACCGGAGTATAACAAAGAGGTCTTGGACAAGGTCTTCGATACGCATCGCAACATAAAAGGCGCCGTCATGTTCAACTCGGTATGTTGCGTATTGGCCGATTATTTAGAAAAGAGCAATAAACGGGAGATAAAACTGGTGGGATATGACCTCATCGAAAGGAACATAAGGCACCTCTCGAAGGGCACAGTGACTTGGCTTATCGCACAACGCCCCGAAATTCAAGGATACAACGGGATAAAGGCCTTGGGAAACTTCCTGATATTCGGAGAACATGCTCCCCGCATCAATTTTATGCCGATAGATATTCTCATCAAAGAGAATATCGGCTATTATCAGAATAATAATCTCTAAAATTTTAATATTATAATTGTTATGGCAAATTTATTCAGTGTAAAAGACAAAGTGGTAGTAATGACAGGTGCTGCCGGCATCCTCGGGCGTACGATATCTTCATATCTTGCCGGAGAAGGAGCAAAAATGGTTATCCTCGATCGTAACGAAGAAGCAGGGAATGAACTGGCAAACAAGATTAAAGCAGCCGGGAACGAAGCTACATTCCTTTATAGCGACGTGTTGAATAAAGAGGTCTTGTTACAAAACAAAAAAGAGATCATCGCCAAATATGGCCGTATCGATGTATTATTGAATGCTGCGGGTGGAAATATGGCCGGCGCTACGATCCCCCCCGAAAAAACAATTTTCGACCTCGACGTAGAGGCTTTTCGCAAAGTTGTCGATCTGAACCTTTTCGGAACAGTGCTACCAACCATGGTCTTTGCCGAAGAGATGGCCAAACAAAAAGAGGGTGCTATCGTAAACTTCAGTTCAGAATCGGCTCTGCGCCCGTTGACTCGTGTAGTCGGTTACGGAGCAGCCAAAGCTGCAATCTCGAACTTCACCAAATATATGGCAGGAGAACTGGCGCTGAAATTCGGACCGGGATTGCGTGTTAATGCCATTGCCCCGGGATTTTTCCTAACCGAACAAAACCGCACGTTGTTAACCAACCCCGACGGATCACTGACCGACCGTTCGCACGTCATCCTGGCGCACACACCGTTCGGACGTTTCGGAGAACCCGAAGAACTTGTAGGTACGATTCAATACCTGATCAGTGATGCATCAAAATTTGTAAGCGGAACGGTTGCTGTGGTCGACGGAGGTTTCGATGCTTTTTCTATTTAACAAAAACTTAAATATACAGTTATGATTTTATGTGAACAAACATGGCGCTGGTACGGGCCGAACGATCCTGTCAGCCTGCAAGATATAAAACAAGCCGGTGCTACCGGAATCGTAAACGCCTTGCACCAAATTCCCAACGGGGAGGTCTGGAGCGTGGAAGAGATCATGAAACGTAAAAAGATGATCGAAGATGCCGGGCTGAAATGGTCGGTCGTAGAGAGTGTTCCGGTGCATGAACACATCAAAACGCAAACCGGAGATTTCCAGAAATATATCGACAACTATAAAGAGAGCTTGCGAAATCTTGCCAAATGCGGTATATACATTGTAACCTACAACTTCATGCCGGTACTTGACTGGACTCGTACCGACCTTGCCTATACCATGCCCGACGGGTCGAAGGCCCTACGATTTGAACGAGCAGCTTTCCTTGCATTCGATCTATTCATTTTGAAAAGACCGGGAGCTGAAAAAGAGTATACCGACGAAGAAAAAGCAAAAGCCCGCTATGACCAAATGAGCGAAGCCGACAAGCAATTGCTGATAAGAAACATGATTGCCGGACTTCCGGGATCGGAAGAGAGTTTTACGGTAGAACAATTTCAAGAAGCCCTCGACCGCTATAAAGATATAGATGCAGAAAAACTACGTGCCAACCTGATCTATTTCCTAAAGGAGATTGCTCCGGTGGCCGATGAAGTCGGGGTGAAACTGGTTATTCATCCGGACGATCCCCCCTACCCGATTCTGGGACTTCCGCGGATATTGAGTACCGAAGAGGATTTCAAAAAACTGATCGAAGCCGTACCTAACGAATCGAACGGACTTTGCCTGTGTACCGGCTCGTTCGGTGTGCGTGGAGACAATGACCTTGCCGGCATGATGGAACGGTTTGGCGACCGCATCAATTTCGTGCACCTCAGAAGCACGCAACGTGATGCCGAAGGGAACTTTTATGAGGCAAATCATCTCGAAGGAAACGTCGATATGTATAATGTCATGAAAAATTTCTTGCTGTTGCAGCAACGCCGGGGAGTCTCTATCCCGATGCGCCCCGACCACGGACATCAGATGATCGATGACCTTCATAAGAAAACCAATCCCGGCTATTCCTGCTTAGGCCGTATGCGCGGGTTGGCAGAATTACGCGGATTGGAAATGGGAATTGCCAAATCACTGTTCAAAGAATAATTTTACAAGAGCTGTCTCTATCTTGCTTTAGAGAGAGGCTTTTACTACAAAATCATCCCCTCATTTTAAAGAATAACTTGAAAAATGAGGGGATGATTTTAAAACAACATTTTTCTTTTTTATGCTCAACTTTTTGAAATCCTAAATCTGATCATGACCATAAACATTTCTAAAGAATATCAACCGCATGCAGATCAACCATAACCAATCGACCGTGCAACGACATCGATCGGCGTTTTCTTCCCCAAAATATCGAATGAAAATAATTCCCTGCCAGACTTCTTTATCCAATAGTTTTTTTGTAATATTGTGATAGAAAAATAACCGAACCGCTATGCTTACATTAGACAAGATTTATCAGGCATCTTATGTTTTGAAAAACATCATACGCCACACCGATCTGATATATGCTCCACAAATAAATAAAGATAGCCAAATATATTTGAAACCGGAGAATCTGCAACTGACGGGATCTTTTAAGGTAAGAGGCGCTTATTACAAAATCTCCCAGCTTACCGATAAAGAAAAAGTTCACGGCGTTATCGCTTGTTCTGCCGGGAATCATGCACAAGGTGTTGCCTTAGGAGCAACCAAAAACGGTATAAAATCACTGATCTGCCTACCGGCCGGAGCCCCAATATCGAAAGTAGAAGCTACAAAAAAATACGGAGCCGAAGTGTGCCTCGTCGAAGGGGTCTATGACGATGCCTACCAAAAAGCCTTACAATTGAAAGAGGAAAAAGGTTATACGTTTGTCCACCCGTTTGACGACGAGAACGTAATCGCCGGACAGGGAACGATCGGACTCGAACTATTGGAAGAACTTCCCGATGTAGATACTGTAATTGTCCCGATAGGTGGCGGAGGATTGATCTCGGGTGTCGCTTTTGCCATAAAATCATTGAAACCAAATGTAAAAGTTTATGGCGTACAAGCAAGCGGGGCTCCCAGCATGCTCAATTCTATAACACATCAACAAATCGAAAGGCTCAACTCCGTATCGACGATTGCCGACGGTATTGCCGTGAAAGAGCCGGGAATACATACATACGACATTTGCAATAAATATGTAGACGGCATCGTTACGGTAACCGATGATGAAATTTCTACGGCCATACTGACATTGATCGAACAGCAGAAATTGATTGCCGAAGGTGCCGGAGCGGTCTCGGTTGCGGCTGCCATGTTCAACAAAGTTCCGGTCAAAGGGAAAAAGGTCATTTGCCTTGTATCCGGCGGAAATATCGATGTTACGATTCTTTCCCGTGTCATCAATCGAGGACTTCTAAAAACCGGAAGATCTTATACCCTAACGGTTGAATTGCCAGACCGTCCCGGACAACTGGTCGGTGTAACGGAAATTCTCGCCAAAATGGGCGCCAATGTCATCTCGGTACACCACGAACGGGCCGGAAGCAAAGATATAACAGGTTGTTACCTGCAAGTTGTCATGGAAACCCGAAACCACGAACATATCGAAAAAATACGCCAAGCTCTCATCCGAAAAGGATATCATGTCATTTCCTAAATACACGATTATGAAGTTCCGGTCTATCATAAGTCTATCGCTATCGTTAGGTTATTTATTGCTCTTTACGGCCTGCCAACCAAAAAGACAAAACACAGACAATAACAGCAATACTGCAACAGACTTGATTCGTTTTCCTCTTGCCGAATGGGTTATCGAAGATGAGTCGGACTCGGCCAGTTTTACTTTCTTACATG
>CASFRL010000148.1 GCA_949297285.1 uncultured Bacteroidales bacterium | reverse complement strand
AATCTTGAAGGTACGGGAGGTTATTATTTCCCACAGGCATCAACCGTAAATGCGATGAGAGACTACAATGGCTTTACGCAACTGTATATCAATCATGGCGCGGCTCCCGAAAATGCCGGATATGAATATGTCTTGTTGCCCTCGCTGACAAAAGATGAGACAGAAGCGTATGCCTCTGATCCGGATATAGAAATTGTTTGCAATACCGACCAAATACAGGCTGTCAGAGAGAAACACCTTAAAATCTTGGGAATCAATTTCTGGCAAGCAGGAGAAGTTGACAATATCGCGTGCGATGTCCCCGCCGCAGTGATGCTGCAGGAAGAGGGCGAAGTGCTGCGTGTTTCGGTTGCCGATCCTACATGGAAACAAACCACTGTACAAATCTCTTTGACCGGAGATTATCGTTTAGATGAAGAAAATGATCGCGTAAGTTTGACCGAAAGCGGAGATAAGACCGATCTCGTATTTGATGTTACCGATAAAATGGGGCAGAGCATCGAGGTCTCCTTAGTGAACAATAATTATACCGCTTTGGACGAAGAATACGAAAACAAGCCCTTGTATATACGGGAGCAGGGTTCCGCAGTTGTGCATGTAAAAAATCTGCAATCGGGAAGTCTTGCCGCTGTGTATGATCTTAACGGTAGACAATGTTATGCAACCGGAGCAATTGCCGATGATTTGAGAATAGATTTTTCGGATTATAAAAAAGGCGTGTATATCATACGATGCAGCCAACCCGACGGAAGTTCGTATGTGTGGAAATTTGTAAATTAAGCGATCCAGTTTTATATTGTGTCCGGGTCATAAAACTTTTTACAGAGGTTTTATGACCCGGTTTATTTTATCTTTTTACACATGGACAGAGGCGTAAATTTTTTTATATCCGGAGATTTTGTTGAAGTATATAAATAAAATCAAAGATGCGATCAAGCTATGTTATATCGCTTAAATTTGAGAAAAAACAAAAACCGGTTACTAAATGGGTAAAAAACAAGAATATAAAAAATGTAAAAAATACACTCGTAAAATGGCTTGCCATTTGATTTCTCTATTATTTACTTAAATTTGCAACAGAAAGAGATTTATAAAATTCATATAGCCAAAATTAATCTCATCCTGAGAAATTTTTGAATGTGCTACCGTAAATCATTTAAAAATAATATACCCATGAGAAAAACATTCTTTTTTGTATTATCACTATTTATCTCAAGTGGAGGCGTTTTTGCACAAAACCCCGATCGCTATGCCGAGATAACCAATCCAGGGATCGTAAGTTTAAATAAAGAACCGGCACGAGCCAGTTTTATTTCGTTTCGAGATGAAAAGAGTGCGTTGACCGGAAATCCTGCATCCGGAGCCGATTACCTGTTGTTGAACGGAACGTGGAAATTTGATTATCAAGAACAATTCAATGACCGTCCGACCGATTTTATGAATCCCGCTTATGACGTAAGTAAATGGGCTGATATTCAAGTACCGGGAAATTGGGAAATGCAAGGATTCGGAGATCCCATTTATACAAATATCCGTTATGAATTTGTTTCTGTCGGATACGATAAATATATGCAATCAGCCATACCGCCTTATGTACCGAAGGAGTGGAATCCGACCGGAACTTATCGTCGGGATTTTGATCTCCCCGATTGGGACGGCAAAGAGATTTTCTTAAGTGCCGACGGAGTAAGGGGGGCTGCCTATTTTTATCTTAACGGAGAGTTTGTCGGAATGTCGAAAGCCGCAAAAGCTCCGGCCCGTTTCAATATCACAAAGCAGGCCAAACCCGGAAAAAATACGTTGGCGGTACAAATCCATCGTTTCTCGGATGCAAATTATTTGGAGTGTCAAGACTTCTGGCGTCTGACGGGATTCGAACGCGACGTGTATGTATATGCTCAACCCAAAGTGAGATTGGCCGACTTTTTTGCCCGTACTCCGTTGGATGATACCTTTAAGAACGGAATGCTCGATTTGGATATAACATTGAACAATGCTTCGGGAGCAAACCAAACTTATACGGTAATCTATAAAGTCTTGGATAAACAGAAAAAAACGGTTGCCGAAGGAGAACTTAAACAACCTCTGGCTGAAGGCGCTACTACGGTAAATTTCAAAGCTGTCCTTCCGAATGTCGCTGCTTGGACTGCCGAAACTCCCAATCTTTATACTTTGCAGATTACCCTTAAAGATGAAAAAGGCAATGTGTCGGAATCGGTCGCTACACGCGTAGGATTCAGAACCGTCGAAATAAAAAACAAACAGTTGTTGGTAAACGGGCAACCCATTCTTATGAAAGGCGTAAATGTGCATGAACATAACGCTTACACCGGACATTATGTGCCTGAAGAGCTGATGCAAAAAGACTTTGAACTTTTCAAGAAATATAATGTAAATACCGTCCGCACATGCCATTATCCGCAACCGGAACGATTCTATCAATTATGCGATGAGTATGGTTTGTATGTAATCGATGAAGCAAATATCGAATCGCACGGAATGGGATATGATATACGAAAAGGCTATACCTTGGCAAACAACCCGGATTGGGCATATGCGCACATGGAACGTACGCAAAGTATGGTCGAAAGAGACAAAAACCATCCCTCTGTTATTGTCTGGTCTTTAGGAAATGAAGCCGGGAATGGCGTTTGTTTCTATGATACCTACCGTTGGATACGCAAAACCGATCCTTCCCGACCCATACAGTATGAACGTGCCGAGATGGAATGGAACTCCGATATTTTCTGCCCGATGTATGCTACGATAGACAGTATTATCAAATATGCCACCAATCAATCATCCGATCGTCCTTTGATCTTATGCGAATATGCCCATGCCATGGGAAATAGTTTGGGAAATTTCCAAGATTATTGGGATGTGATCGAGAAATACGATCTGTTGCAAGGCGGATGCATTTGGGACTGGGTCGATCAAGGATTGATCGCTAAAAATGCAGACGGAGAATCTTATTGGGCTTATGGCGGTGATTTCGGTGTCGAAGGTACGCCTACCGATGGTAATTTCTGTATCAACGGATTGGTTTATCCCGACCGGAAAGTTAAACCCCACACGATCGAAATGGGAAAAGTATATCAGAATATAAAATTTACCGATTTCGATCCGGCTCGAGGAACCGTAAATATCAAGAACGGTTTCTTCTTTACCGATTTGAAGAAATATGACATCAGCTATACGATAAAAGCAGATGGCAAAGCCATTAAGAGCGGAGACATCTCTTTTAGTCTCGCTCCGCAGCAGACCAAACAGGTCAAGATCGACGGCCTGCCTTCAACGCAGCCGGCTTCGGTCGATTACCAAATTCTTTTTGAAGCCAAAGTAAAAGATGCCGAACCCTTCTTGCCGGTAGGTTCTGTAATCGCTTATGAACAAATGCCTATAAACACCTTCGTCAAAGAAAAAGCCGAATTGCCGCAAGGTACGGTTACCGTTAAAGACGAAACGGAATCGGTAACATTATCGGGCAAAGATTTTAAGATCGTATTTGACAAGCGTACAGGATTCATGACTTCATACCGTTATAAAGGTACCGAATATATACAAGATGGTTTCGGGTTGCGTCCCGCATTCTGGAGAGCCCCTCTGGATAATGATTACGGATGGGATACCCCTAAACGCTTACGTGCTTGGAAAGATGCGACATACCAGCATCTCGTACCTAAAAAATTTACGGTACAAAAGACTGCTTCGGGCGTGACCGTATCTTGTTCATATCCCTATCAGCGTGTCAATTCCGAATGGCATATCTCATACAATATCTTTGCCGATGGAGTAGTTGATGTCGACAATGTTTTCACGGTCGATAGCAAAGATGTCCCATTGATTCCGCGTGTCGGGTTACGGATGCAGATGCCGGTAAACTTCTCCGAAGTGACCTATTATGGACGCGGACCGTGGGAAAATTATCAAGACAGAAAAACCAGTTGCCTTGTCGGTGAATACGCTTGCCACGTATCGGATATGTTCGAACCCTATATCCGTCCGCAAGAAAACAATCATCGTACCGATATCGTTTGGTTTACATTAGCCGACAAGAAAGGAAAAGGTTTACTCTTTGTCGCAGATGATAAACTGGAAATGAACGTTTCGAACTATACCCTTGAAAGTTTAGATAGCGGAGAATTCAGAGATGAAGTTCCCCAACGTCCTTCTGTCCCGGCTCAGCGCCATGCCTGTGATGCGAAGCCGCAGCAATTGGTCGATCTCTTTATCGACTACAAAATGATGGGAGTCGGCGGCGATAATTCTTGGGGAGCTTTGCCTCATAACGAATATTTGATAAAGATGAACCCCGGTAAAGTATCCTATGGCTTTACGCTGGTTCCTTATGATGCAAAAGCCGATTGGCGTAGTCGAATAAAACAATATTGAAAAAGATAACCGAGAAAAGAAAAGCAGGAATTGGCAATGTTGCCGGTTCCTGCTTTTTCATTCACAATACACACACATACTAAAATAACACTCTTTTAGTATTACACAGCAAAGATACGAATTTCGTGTGGTTGTCAAAGTAAAAAATCGATAAAATGCGTTATTGTGACGGCAGAAAAACAGATTTTTCTTATCCGGCAATTATTTCGGGCAGATTCTCTTATTCTTGACGGAGTGTAAATTTCCAGCAACATGCGCAGCCCGGATCGGTAACATCGGGGAAACAGCTGATTGTCTCGCATTCGAATCGGGAATCGATCTCTTTGGCAAAATAGCTATATTCAATATATCCGACCGATTTGCAAGGATGCAGAGGCATCCCTTTGCGAATGCGGGCCGTCTGTACACGACAATCGACAACCCTGTAAATAAGGTTGTTGTCAGAAATGAGAGTCTCGGTCCGATTTAAAAATGCGTTGAAATGCAGATCAAGAGCATCCTTTAGCCCGTTTATCCCGGCCTTTTCCGGTAAATTTAAAAAAGCCTTGATACGTCTGGCTTCGATTACCGTATATTTGCGCCAAGCATTCTGGTCGTGTTCGATCGCTTCGTCCATATCGAATTTTGACTCTATGGATTGAAACCAAACGCCATCCAACGCCAACATGTTTTTGGCAAAAATATGTACTAACTCGATGAGTTCTTGTTTCGAAAATTGCTCTAACCGGTTCATAAAAATTAAAAATGTACGCCTTTACCGTATAATGCAAGATATTTCCACAAAGGAGCGGCATGCTGTGCTTGAGGTATCTCATTGTTCAGTAATAGTTCGGTCACCTCTTCGAGAGACAATATCTCCACCTGTATATCTTCAGTTGCTTCCAGTTGAGGTTCCGCAACTTTTTCCACTCCGGTAGCCAGGTAGCAGTAGGTCAAATTTGTGTGAGTTCCCGGATTCGGCGATACGACCATAAGTTCGTGCCATTCCCCCTTTCCATATCCGGTTTCTTCCAGAAGCTCCCGTTGCGCAGAAACAAGAGGAGACGCATCTTCTTTTTCGCAAACACCTGCACACAATTCGTACGAAGTGCATTGAAGGCCGTGACGATATTGTCGTTCGAAAATAAATTTGCCCTCTTGGGTAATCGCAATTACATTCACCCAATCGGGATATTCTAAAACATAATACGAGTCGATCGTGTTTCCGTTAGGGAGTTTGACTTTCTCTTTACGCACCGTAAACCAAGGTTCCTGCGATATGTATTGGCTGTCCAATACTTCCCATGTCATATCATCACTCTTTCCCATTTCATTATCAATAATTCGATTCGAAAAACAAATATATACCAAGAGAACGGTTTACCGCTAATTTTATGGCTTGTTTTTTATCTTTGAATAAAAAAACGATACCTTTGCGCTCGACCTTAATATAAAATTCGGTATATTTAGAGATACAGTTTGATAAAAGACCATGTCGAAACGTATTTTAAAGCAATATTGTACTAAAAAACTGCGTAAAATAAGACATCGAAAAGGATTCGGTGTCCATTCTCCTTTTGCATATAATCTTATTACCAAAGTTATAGAAGAAAACTATGGCTATTACGCCTATCAAAAGATCGAAGAAGTATGGAATACAAAAGTTGGTAACCGGCTTACCTCGGAAGATTTGCAACGGTGCAGGCCCATTTCCCAAAAATATGGCCGATTACTGTTCCGTTTAGCCAACCGGTTTCGTCCGGATATAATTTTTGAATATGGCTCTTATTGGGGAATATCCTCTCTATCGCTTCATCTGGGCAATCCCGAATCCCAACTTTTTTGTATAGAACCCGACCTTTACAAATGTGAATTTTCAAAAGAGGTCATACTCCCCGATTTTCAAAATATCCGTTTCCTCAATACCTCTTTCGAAGAAGGATTGTCCGAGTGCAAGCAAGAAGGTATTCCCGATTTTATCTGTATACATCAGCCGGTAAGTATGTCCGAATACGAGACGATTTACGCTCTTCTCTATCCCTGTTTAGGAAAAAATACCGTAATACTTGTCGAAGGAATCCATTCCGGGAACGATGTATTGAAAGCGTGGCAAAAGTTCATTGCAGATGAGAGAATACGGGTAACGATGGACCTGTTTGATCTCGGAATCGCATTTTGCAATCCTAAGTTGAACAAACAAGATTATATTGTTGCATTCTGAATACCGTTTTTCAAAAAAAAGTTGTATCTTGCTTTCGCAAAATAATTTAGAACAAAAATCTTTCGATTCCGTAGAGTTTTTATTTTAGGAAAGAGAAGATATGCTCAGGTTATGTCAAATTTTCTAATTACTAATCAAATACACAGATGAAACGGTTATTCTCTTTATGCTTTTTACTCTCTTTATTGGTAGGGTGTAATTCCGGTCCGAAAGTGACCTTGTTGCCCGATTCACAATTCGATACGATCATCGATGGAAAACAAGTCGCCTTGTACACCCTGAAAAATGCAAACGGAATGGTGATGCAAGTTACCAATTACGGTGCGCGTGTTGTATCCCTCTGGGCACCCGATCGTGCCGACCGAATGGCAGATGTTGCCTTGGGATATAAAGATATTCACAGCTATGTAAACAATCCGGGAGAACGTTTCCTGGGAGCAGCAATCGGGCGGTACGGCAACCGTATTGCCAACGGTAAATTTACACTGGACGGGAAAGAATACCAACTCGCGAAAAATGATAACGGGCAATGCCTTCATGGAGGCGTTAAAAGCTTTGACCGGGTTGTCTGGAATGTAGATAGTGTATCTTCCAACAAAATATGTTTCTCTTACTTATCTCCCGACGGAGAAGAAAATTTCCCGGGAAATCTCGATGTCAAGATGACTTATGCGTTGACCGATGATAATAATTTTGAAATTAATTATACGGCCACAACCGACAAAGCAACGCCGGTTAATCTGACCAACCATACCTTCTTTAATCTCAAAGGAGAAGGCAATGGCGATATACTGGCTCACGAGTTGATTATACGCGCCTCTCATTTCTTGCCGGTAGACAGCCTCTTGATCCCTACTGGAGAATTAAAGGAGACACTCGGGACCGCTTTCGATTTCCAGAAACCCCGTCAGATCGGTAGCCGCATCTATATGGAAGATCCGCAACTGGTCAACGGACAAGGATATGATCACAATTGGGTATTAGACCGTCATACCGATAAAAATCTCGAATGGGCAGCGACTTTATCAGAACAAGGCACAGGTCGTCAGCTCGAAGTTTGGACAACCGAACCCGGATTGCAATTTTATAGCGGAAATTTCTTCGACGGGGCAGCAGTCGGTAAATCCGGACAACCCTACGACTATCGTTGCGGAGTCGCTTTAGAAACCCAGCATTTCCCCGATTCTCCTAATCATGCCGATTTCCCCAACACAATTCTTAAACCCGGAGAAACCTATCAGCAGACTTGTGTCTATAAATTCCGTGTAAAATAATTTTGCCTGTAAAATCAGATAAATATCATTAAATTGGCATTGCTTCGCTAAGACTAAGCAATGTCAATTTGTTATATAGCGAAACAGTAATTATGGAAAAAAGTAAAATTTATACCAAAACCGGAGACCAAGGACAAACCTCGTTGGTCGGAGGAAAACGCGTTTCGAAATATGATGTGCGTTTAGAGGCTTATGGTACTGTCGATGAACTGAATGCCTATTTAGGAATGTTGATTGCCGCTTTACCGGTTTCATCATCTGACACAGAAACGTTACAGTTCGTGCAAAATAAACTATTTGTCATCGGCTCTTACTTGGCTACCGACACCACTTTTACCGAACTTCGGGAAGCCAGTCGGATGAAAGCCGAAGATGTAGAACGCATCGAACGGCGCATCGATGAAATAGATCGTGTATTGCCTCCGCTCAATCGTTTTATCTTACCCGGAGGAGTACCGGCAGCCATTAAAGCCCATATTTGCCGGACTGTCTGCCGTAGGGCCGAACGTCGCATTTGCGAAGTCTCCGATCAATATGAAGTCGACGATTTTATACTCCGTTTTATGAACCGATTATCCGATTATTTATTTGTTTTATCGCGCTTTATGAATATTGAAGAAGGGATAAAAGAAATTTATTGGAATAATAATTGTGAATGAAAAATTTTATTCTATTTTTGCGAAAAATTTAGAAGAAGTATAATACATTAAAAACATATAGGTATGTATTGGACATTAGAATTGGCATCTAAACTGGAAGATGCACCTTGGCCTGCAACTAAAGATGAGTTGATCGATTATGCAATGCGTTCGGGAGCACCTCTTGAAGTAATTGAAAATTTGCAGGAGATGGAAGATGAAGGTGAAATATATGAATGTATAGAAGATATTTGGCCCGATTATCCCAGTAAAGAAGATTTCTTCTTCAACGAGGAAGAATATTAGTGCGGTTTTAAGCACGGAGAAGACTATTAAACCCCTGTCAATCAATAAGATTGGCGGGGATTTAATTTGTTTGGACAACAGTGTTTGACCGCCTCAGATGGCGCGGTTTGTTTGGACAAAATACAATTTTTGGAGGAAAAATCGGGATTTGTTTGTCTGAAATATATCAGTTTTAGTTTCCCTCGGGAATATTCTTGACAGGCTCGCAGAGCTGGGTCGGTGCCCGCTCAAAGCCGGGAGCAGGAACTGGACGAATGACACGGGACATGGA
>CASFRL010000147.1 GCA_949297285.1 uncultured Bacteroidales bacterium | reverse complement strand
GCGAAATTGCGATTTCAAATACGACGGTTGGGTAAAAAACTAAAATTAGAACGATTATTGACTGATGTTTAAAAACAAAAAATATTTATGGGTAGGCAGGCATAAAATACTGGTAGGTATTTTATGCCTGTTGACTCTTTGCGTTTGGGCAGGACATCGTCCGGAAGATCCCCCTATTGTCGTAAAAAGAACCCCGATAAAAACCGCTGTGGATGATCCGCAGAAAGTATATCTGGAGTATGCAAACGAATTACAGTTTGATAAAAACATACATCCCGATTTTCAGATACTCAGAGGCGATGTACGGTTTCGTCGGGGAGGGATGTTTATGTTTTGCGACAGTGCCTATTTTTATGAAAAAACAAATTCTTTGGACGCATTTGGCAATGTCCGCATGGAGCAAGGCGACACTCTTTTTGTGTATAGCGACGTGATGTTCTATGACGGAATAATGCAAGTTGCCCGATTGCGTTACAATGTCCGTATGGAGAATCGCGATGTCGTTTTGTTTACCGATAGTCTCAACTATGATATGCAACCGAATATCGGATATTATTTCGATGGAGGAAAAATTGTCGATACCGAAAATGAGTTGAGTTCGGTTTATGGACAGTATAGCCCGGATACCAAACAAGCGGTATTCAACTTCGATGTTCAGTTGGTAAATGAAGAATATACCCTCTATTCCGATACATTGGAATACAATACCGATACAAAGATTGCCGATATTATCGGACCATCGGTAATGGTTTCGGATAGTAATGTCATATATTCGAAGTTAGGTTGGTACAATACCCAGAAAAATACGTCGATGCTTTTCGATCGGTCTATCATTGTCAGCAAAAGTCAACAACTTACCGGAGACACGATTTTTTATAATCGGGCAGAAGGTTTCGGAGAGGTATTCGGAAATATGCTGCTGAACGATACCGTCAGACGGATAACGATGGAAGGAAATTATGGCTTTTATGATGAAATAAAAGAGGCTTCGATGGCAACAGACTCGGCACGGGTTATCGACTATTCACAACCCGATACGTTTTATCTGCATGCCGACACCTTACGCTCTTCCGTATTATCAGATTCGACCCGGTTGGTGCGGGCGTATTATGGAACCCGTTTTTTCAGAAATGACATTCAAGGCGTTTGCGATTCTATGGTATATAAAACCAAAGACTCGGCCATATATATGTTTAAGGATCCTGTCTTGTGGAATCTTGATTATCAGATTTTCGGAGATACGATAAAAATATATATGAATGACAGTACTGTCCGATGGGCGCATGTGCCGGCATTTGCCTTTACTACACAGCAAAAAGATACAGCTTTTTTTGATCAACTTTCCGGAAAAGACTTGAAGGCATTTTTCAAAAATGGTCAAATCGATCATGTCGATGTCAGCGGAAATGTGCAGACGATCTATTATCCTCAAGAGCGGGATTCTACATTTACCGGATTGAACTATGCCGAGAGTAGTTTCTTGACAATGTATTTAAAAGAGCAGAAGATGGATAAGCTGATTATGTGGCCTAAAGTAGAAGGGTCTTTGACTCCGATTCCGAAAATAACACCCGCACAGCTTTATCTACCCGATTTCCATTGGTATGATGAGCTCCGCCCCACAGATCCTGCCGATATATTCAGGAAGATCGTTCGTAAGAAGAGCGAAGTGCCGAAGAAAAAAAGGCGTTTCAGTAACCAATTGTAACCGATAAAAGAAAAAGAGTTTGATATGAGTGATGTAATACAGTTGTTGCCCGATTCCGTTGCCAACCAGATTGCAGCCGGTGAAGTGATACAACGCCCGGCCTCTGTGGTAAAAGAATTGGTCGAGAATGCTATCGATGCCGGTGCTACTTCGATTCAGATCATCATTAAAGATGCCGGCCGTACGCTTATTCAGGTAATCGATAACGGAAAAGGTATGTCCGAAACGGATGCCCGTCTCTCGTTCGAACGCCATGCAACATCTAAAATACGTCAAGCCGGTGATCTTTTTTCATTGCGTACAATGGGATTCCGGGGCGAGGCATTGGCTTCTATTGCCGCAATTGCCCAAGTCGAATTACGTACCCGCCGCAATGAAGACGAAATCGGTACGGCTATTACATTGGCTGCTTCGGTTGTCGAATCTCAAGAATATGTATCTTGCCCTGTCGGGTCGAATTTTTCCGTAAAGAATATTTTCTATAATGTCCCGGCACGGCGTAAATTCTTAAAATCGAATCAAGTCGAATTGAGCAATATTCTTGCCGAGTTTGAGCGTATTGCATTGGTCAATTCTGAGATTGCTTTCGAATTGATACATAATGATAGCGAACTCTTTAATCTTCCGGCCTCTAATTTCCGCCAGCGTATTATTTCGCTTTTCGGGAAGGGAATGAACCAGCAACTTTTAACGGTAGAGGTAGATACCTCATTGGTAAAGATTTCAGGATATATCGGTAAACCTGAGGCTTCCCGGAAACGGAATGCATTGCAATATTTTTTTGTGAACGGCCGTTATATGAGGCATCCCTATTTTCATAAGGCTGTTATGCAAAGTTATGAGCAATTGATTCCGGTAGGAGAGATGCCCAATTATTTTATCAATCTGACTGTTGATCCGGCCTCGATAGATGTAAATATTCATCCGACGAAGACAGAAATTAAATTTGAAAACGAGCAGCCGATTTGGCAGATCCTGTCAGCTGCCGTAAAAGAGGCGCTCGGAAAATTCAATGCAGTGCCCTCTATCGATTTCGATATGGAAGATGCTCCGGAGATTCCGGTCTTTCATAAAGGTGATGCTGTCAAAGTTCCTCAAACATCTTTTACTCCCGGCTATAATCCTTTTAAAAATTCTTCGGGGAAATATAACCGTCCCGATTATGATTGGAGTAAACTATATGCGGGATTCGAGTCGGATAAGACAGTTTCTCAGGGTCCGGTAGACGAAGATCGGCAAATATTTCCGTCGAAGGTTAACCGTTCGTTCTCTTCAGATCTGCCTATGGATGAACCGGTGCAGGCCGAAACTCTTGTCTCGAAAATGAATGATTCGGCTGCTCCTGCTTCAGGAGGACAGTATCTGCAGATCAAAGGGCGTTATATCGTTACATCTGTTAAGTCTGGAGTCGTAATGATCGACCAGTATCGGGCTCATGTCCGTATATTGTATGATCGTTACATATCACATATTCAATCGGGTCAAGGAGTCTCTCAAAGAGTGTTATTCCCTGAAATGCTTCAACTCTCTGCTTCACAGGCGGCGATACTTTTAGAAATCAAGCCCGATTTGGAGGCGTTGGGATTCGATTTGGCAGATATGGGAAACGGAGCATTTTCAGTAAACGGAGTTCCGGGTGGAATCGAGGGTGTCGACGTCGTCGGGTTATTAAATAAAATGATCGAGACCGCAACCGAAAAAGGTGGAGATGTAAAATCCGATATACATGAGTCGATTGCTTTGACTTTAGCCGAATCGGCAGCGATTCCTTACGGACAGGTTTTATCTCCGCTCGAGATGGAACAACTGTCCGAAGATTTGTTTGCATCTGCCATGCCCGGTTATACTCCGGATGGAAAAATAACATTGACGGTTTTCTCGACCGAAGAACTATCGAAACGTTTTAAATAATTATTTCTCATATATCTTGCTGGTCTCGGATAGAATATCCATGATTTTCTTTCGAAGAGATTCCGGAGCGAGCACCTCGACGGCAGGCCCGTATGACAATATTTCCTGTACCAGGTCGAATGTTATTTTCAACCGATATTGGAATATCGAATAGTTTACACCTTTAGTTGTCTCTTTTTGAGAGAGATGTAATGGTAATTCTCTGAAATATTTTATTTGGTTGTCTTTTACTTTTAGCAAGACGGTTTCTGTTGGCCCTTCTCCGTGAATAATACCGAAACAAGCTTGAAAATAGTCTTCCGGTAAAAAATTTTGGGGAAATAAGGATGGTCGGTCGGTTATTTGTAATGTTTGTATCCGGTCGAGAGCATAGATTCGAATCATTTTATGCAAGGTAGAGAATCCGATAATGTACCATCGTTGTTTAAACAATTTTACAAAATAAGGTTCAATATCAAAAGTATCCGGTTCGTTTTTTATGAAAGATTGATAAGTGACAGCAATTTTTTTCCCGTCATGCATTGCCTCTAAAATAGAAGTCAGATACTTCTGTCCGGAAGGGACATTTTCTAATATAATGCGATTTTGCAGTTTATATTTTTCGTTTATGAGATTATTTACGGTAAACGTATTGAGCAGCCAGTTGCGCAATGTCCCTTTCGAGAGTTGGTCTGCGTCTTCAATATAATATTCATTTGTGCTTTTATTGCACTCGATGTTGATGTCGAACAGGTCTTGAATGGCTTCCCTGTGGTTATGAAATGTGCGAAGCGGAATAGGCTTTCCTTCCGAAAAATCGGTTCGCATCCATTTTTCGTTGATCTCTTTAAACGATAATCTTCCGTTTCTATATATCGTATCTACCAGCCAGATATAGCGATTAAAAAGATTTTTTGCCATTCGAAGTCGAGTTTTTGTTTACATTTTTTTGTAAGGAGATGTTTTATCTTCTCTTTACAAGATTTTACAAAACAAAAATAATAAACTTCTTAAGAATAAATACTTATTCTTTCTGTAAATAGGCATTCCATAATTGATAACAGAACAAATTTGGCTTAGACCGACAGTTAAAAGGTCTCATCTTTTTATATACTTTAGCGGGATGGGGAATATTCAGTTCTAAATCTTTCGAAAAATAAAAAAGAGAGAATAAATATTCTCTCTATCATTTGATATCATTTTATTATCTGCTAAAAGTAAAAAAGGACTGCCGTCGTCCTCTTGCGATGATAGTCCGCGTTTGGGTCTGAAAATTTTAAATAGCAGTTTCCTGCTTTTGCATTAATACTCGGAGCTTGGCATTTAATTCTTGGCATTTAGCTCCATTTTTCACTGCTTGATAACGTTGAATTTGATATCGCAACATGGCGATTTCTTCATTTACAGTTTTCATTGCTTTCATCTTTTTTATCTTCCCGGATTGGAAGAGGATTTTTTATTTCTAATTTTTACGCTGCAAATATACAAATAATGTTTTAAAAGTATGTTTTATAACATAAAAATAAGTGTATAAATAACATTTTTTATAAATAAGGATATATTAATTAATGCCGGGAGAGGAGCGAAGAAAGCGTTATATATATTGTTCTAAAAGGGGAAAAAACTTTATGAAAGGTCGGTAATAATGCTATTTTATTCATATAATATGATAAAATGTATATGATAAATTTTGAGGTTAAGATAAAATGTTTACTTTTGCGCAGTTTTTAATTAAATGTGCAAAAGTAAAGAATTTTTATATGCCTAAAACTCGTGAGATGTTAGTGGATGTAGCACGACAATTATTTGCTAAATCAGGGTTAGAAAATACCACGATGAATGATATTGCCGTTGCATCCTGTAAAGGGAGGCGTACGCTTTACACATATTTTAAAAATAAAAACGAGATTTATTTGGCGGTCGTAGAATCGGAGCTTGCACATTTGTTGCAGCGGTTGAAAGATATTGCCAATAAAGACCTTCCTTCTGAAGAAAAACTTGCCAGCTATATTCTTACCAGACTTGAAGCTGTTAAAGAAACCGTTTTACGTAACGGCACTTTAAAAGCTGAATTTTTCAGAGACATCTGGAAAGTAGAGCAAGCTCGTAAAAATATTGATATGCATGAGGTTGCCTTATTGAAGGGAATTTTGAAAGAAGGAGTAGATCGAGGGGATTTTCGGATTAACAGTATTTCTGCAACGGCAACGATATTGCATTATGCCCTGAAAGGTCTGGATGTGCCTTATATACGAGGTAATTTTACAGAAATGGGTTTAGAACGTATTCGGATTAAAGAATATATTGCAGATCTTGTATTGTATGGAATCAAGAAATAAAACAAACAGATTAAATAATTACTAATTTTAAGATTGTATGTACATTAATGCGACCGGGTATTATATTCCTGCAGGTAGAGTCTCTAATGATTATTTTTTTGAGATAAATGGCTTAACAAGCGACTGGATATTACAGCGAACAGGTATAAATACACGATCTAAAGCTGGGGAAGATGAAACTTCCGATACAATGGGATTGGCCGCGATTCGGGCTGCTATACCGCATCTGCCTTATGATGTGACAGATGTAGATTTAATAGTTTCTGCATGTTATTCTCCCCGAGATACGGTGGCTACTTTGGCCCATATAGCTCAGCGTGAGTTCAATATGGAAAAGGCAAAGGCCTTATATATATCATCTGCTTGTTCTTCATTTAGCAATGCCCTCGAAGTTGTCGAAGGTTATTTTGCCATGGGAAAAGCGACAAAGGCATTGATCGTTTGTTCGGAACATAACACATATTATAGTAATGAAAGTGATCCTAAGTGTGGACATTTGTGGGGAGATGCTGCTGTATCGCTTTTTGTTTCGAAAGATCAGCAGAAGGAGGATGAAGCAGAGATAACGAGTATTTACACCCGAGGATTGGGTCACATCGGTAAAGGTCCGGAAGGTGTACATTTGAGACCGAAGGAAGATGGCATAACGATGCCTGAAGGACGTGATGTATTTATGCACGCTTGTAAATATATGATCGAAGTCCTTGACCATTTGGCTAAAGATAACCAGATGCCGATTGAAGATATCAATTATATCATATGTCATCAAGCCAATATGCGTATTGTAGCTAATGTTGCACACCAGCTAAAACTTGGAGAAGAACATTTCCTCAATAACATCCGGGAATTGGGAAATACCGGTTCGGCAAGTGCAATGCTTGTTTTGGCGCAACATATTCATGAAATGAAAAAAGGCGATATTGTTGCAATTACAGTATTCGGCGGTGGATATTCGAGTGGTGGATTTTTGGTGAAATTCTGATAATCATCTATTTAAAAAGATAATATATGAAATTACTACAAGGAAAAGTTGCCGTTATTACCGGCGCAGCACGTGGAATAGGCAAGGCAATTGCTATTAAATTTGCAAGTGAAGGTGCGGATATTGCATTTACCGATCTGGCTATCGATGATAATGCAAAAGCAACAGAATCTAAAATTGCAGCTTTCGGTGTAAAAGTAAAAGGATATGCTTCGAATGCCGCCAATTTTGAAGATACGCATAATGTCGTTGCTGAAATCATGAAAGATTTTGGCCGCATCGATATTTTGGTAAATAATGCCGGGATTACCCGTGATGGCTTGATGATGCGTATGTCCGAAGCTCAGTGGGATATGGTAATCAATGTAAACCTGAAATCAGCATTTAATTTTGTACATGCCGTTACTCCGATTATGATGAAACAAAAAGGCGGAAGCATTATAAATATGTCTTCTGTTGTAGGTGTTTCGGGTAATGCCGGACAATGCAATTATTCTGCGTCGAAAGCCGGTATGATCGGTTTGGCTAAATCTATTGCCAAAGAATTGGGCTCTCGTGGCATTCGTGCCAACTGTATAGCTCCGGGATTTATTATTACCGATATGACGGGCGTATTGTCGGATGAAGTAAAAGAAGCATGGGCAAAACAAATACCTTTGCGTCGTGGTGGAACACCTGAAGATGTTGCAAATGTATGTACGTTCCTGGCTTCAGATCTTTCTTCATACGTTACCGGACAAGTTATTCACTGTTGTGGTGGTATGAATATGTAATGATAATTTTGTGACATATAAACAGACGGAAAAAGAAATTTTATATTTCTTTTTCCGTCTGTTTTTTATCCTTATCTTTGGATAAGATAGATGTGGCTCGGTAAAGCTCAAAAGAGAGGCATTGTTTTTCATTTATCTCTGCTTTCACTTTCCGCATCTTTGTTCCATAGCTCTAATGAATAAAGTTCTATATGACGGTATTATACGAAGATAATCATTTGATTATTGTGAATAAGACGACATCGGAGATTGTGCAGGGAGATAAAACCGGAGATGAACCTTTGTCCGAGAAATTGAAGGTCTGGTTAAAAGAAAAATACAATAAGCCGGGTAATGTATTTATCGGAGTAACACATCGGCTCGATCGTCCGGTGAGTGGATTGGTCGTTTTTGCAAAAACCAGTAAAGCTCTTTCCCGGATGAATGAGATGTTTCGCAATAATGAAGTAAAAAAAACATACTGGGCAATTGTAAAAAACAAACCGCCTAAAGAGTCTGACGAACTTATTCATTATATTGTCCGAAATGAAAAGATGAATAAATCGGTTGCCTGGGATAGAATGAAGCCTAATGCGAAAGAAGCAATTCTTATATACCGGGTAATTGCACACAGTGATAAATATCATTTACTTGAAATCGATCTGAAAACTGGCCGGCATCACCAGATCAGATGTCAATTATCAAAAATAGGATGCCCTATAAAAGGCGATTTGAAATATGGAGCCGAGCGTTCCAATCCGGATGGTGGAATTTCATTACATGCTCGCCACATTAAATTTATTCATCCTGTTTCTAAAATAGAAATTGACATAACGGCTCCGGTTCCTGATGACAACCTTTGGCGGGCATTTGAAAATCAGGTAGAGCCTCTTGCAAAATAAATAAACACACACACATACTAATTATTTATATTATGAAAACACATCTTAAATTTACGGCGATATTGTTGATTGCCGTATCATTTTTTACTCGATTATCGGCTCAATCCTTTATTCATCCCGGTATTGACATGAATCGTGAAGATCTTGAATTGATGAAGTATAAAACTTTGTCAGGAGAACAACCGTGGAAAGGTGCTTTTGAGCGGTTGAAAGCAGAAACTCAACTCTCGTTTAAAGTAGAAACTTACGCTCATGTTATCAGCGGTCCGTATGGTAAACCCGATATTGGAGGAACAGACCTCTCTAAAGGGGCTGTGATGGCTTATAATTGTGCTGTCTTATGGTATATTACCGGTCAGGAGGCTTATGCGGAGAAGGCAGTTGAAATTATAGAAAAATGGTCTGAATCTTTGCGTAGTTTGGATGAAAACAACGCAAAATTGTTAGTTGCTCTTTCTGGATATAAATTTTGTAATGCCGCCGAGATTTTAAGATATACTTATCCGGGATGGAATGAGAATCATACGGAGGCTTTTACAAAAATGATTATGAGTGTATATTATCCTTTATTGCGATATTATTTCCCTCAAGCAAATGGAAATTGGGATGGTGCGATTATGCATACTTTATTAGCAATAGCCGTTTTTACTGATAATCGTTTACTCTTTGACAATGCTGTTTATCATTATTTACATGGGAAAGCAAATGGTAGCTTGATTAAATATATTTTTCCGAATGGACAATGTCAAGAGACAACTCGAGATCAAGGGCATGTGCAAATGGGGTTGGGTGAGTTTGCCGGAGCTGCCCGTATTGCTTATACGCAAGGGGTTGATCTTTTTTCTGCAGGGGATAATCGTCTTGCATTAGGATATGAGTATACATCTCGTTTCCTTTTAGGGAAAGACATTTTCTCTTATGGTGAACCTTCGCATCGAGATAAGGATTTACGCAATGATTATGGCATAGAATATGTTTATCAGCATTATAAGGCACAAGGAGTTGATATGCCATACACTCGTTCTATTTGCGATCGGGTGCGCGATAAGTCTTCATTAATATTGCTTACCGCTTTTAGAGCGGATTTCCAAAATCGAAATACAAAGCAATATCCTTTAAGTTGTAGTAAAGTGGCTTATCCCTCAGGAGCATTAAGAACATCTTCCGTTAAAATACCGGAAGATGCAGTTTGGGTATCTCCTGGAGATTCTTTGCAAAATATTTTAGATGAGGTCGCCAATAAAGGCAAGACGGTTTTTTTAAGAGCTGGAGAGTATAAACTGAATAAAACATTGCGAATCCCTTCGAAAGTGCATTTGATTGGAGAGGGAACAGCAACTGTTCTTATGTTTTCTTCTTCAGTACGGACTGCTGCGGTTATGGCTGCAACATCAGATATGAGCGATGTCGTTATCGAAAATATGGTGATAGAGGGTGCATTAGATCATAATGCCGGATTCGATCCAAATTCTGGACGTTTTGAACGGCAGAAACGTTATGCAAATAATTTGGCCGGAATCTCTTTCCGTAGCGAGAGAAATAATACCCTTTCTCGGATTAAATTGAAAAATGTTTCCGTAATCAATTTCTCTCGTACAGGGGTATATATTTCTGGAGCAGAAGATATCACGATTGAGTCTTGTGATTTTACCGAAAATGGAACATTTGTTGTTCCCGGACCTCGGCTTCAACACAATTTACTTTTGCAACGTATTGATAAAGCAATTATACGGGATAGCCGTTTCGATACCTCATTACATGGCGCAGGTGTTGTTTTAGATCATTGTCGTTCCTTAGATATTGAAAACTGTGAGATCGCACGGAATGCATGGCATGGTATTTTATTGTCTGAATGTTCTGGTATTACTGTTTCAAAAAATTTGATCGAAGGGAATGATGGTTGTGGCATTTTATCAGAATTTTTATATAAAGGATCGGCTTCCCTTAAGATTCATAATAATCAAATACAATATAATAATGGCTATGGAATTGAGACTTTTTCGGTTACAGATTTGTCTGTTTCCGAAAATCGATATGATCGTAATGGCCGATTGTCGGATCAGGAACATTTTTCTTCGGACAAGATATTACAAATGGAAAAGATTGCAGTATATTAAATGACAAACGATGACAATTTTTCAAAATATATAATATGGGAAATTCTTTACCGGAAGATGTTAAGGAATACTTTCGTATGAAAAAACCAAAATATTTCTTTGCATAATTCTTAGCTCTTTCGGCACAATATTTGTTGTTTTTATAGAAAAGAATTTTTCTGGATCTTTCGTTAGCCATTTACCAGAATTGGTAAATCTATTTGTACTATCTAAGGATCGTATGAAGAGGAGTACATGTTGCATCTTTTATCTTAATTTAGGTGGGAGAAAAACGATAGATATAGTTCTTTGTTTGGTAAGATTTATATAACTTTGCTATATAATAATTCATTTATTAATTTTAGATAGTCATGTTAAGTGAAAAGATTGAGAGAGCTTTAAATGCTCAGATAAATGCAGAATTTTGGTCTGCATATCTTTATTTGTCCATGTCTGCCAATTTTGCAGTGAAAGGAAATCCCGGATTTGCAAATTGGTTTGAAACACAGTTTAAAGAAGAACAAGACCATGCTTTGATTTTTATCAAGTACATTCTTTCT
>CASFRL010000146.1 GCA_949297285.1 uncultured Bacteroidales bacterium | reverse complement strand
TGCTTTGTTGAACGAGTCTCCTATCACCAAAATGGTCGCCGAACGTTATTCTTCTTTCGACTCTGGCAAAGGTAAAGAATTTGAAGAAGGAAAACTGTCTCTGGAAGATGTCGTAGCATATGCTAAGGCCAACGGTGAACCGAAACAAACCAGTGGCAAACAAGAACTGTACGAAGCTATCGTAAATATGTATTGCTAATCTTTTTATTACAGATCGGATTTTGAAAATCCGATCTGTATAACCATTCAAAAACAAAATATATCATGGAACAAAAACACAGTTTGGGCTTTATCATACTGGTAACTTTTGTCGCGACACTCGGAGGGCTGTTATTTGGATACGATACAGCTGTCATATCGGGGACAACGAGTGCTCTCAAGAGTTTCTTCATTGATCCTTTCTTTGTCGACCCCAATGCAAAAGAGCTTGTTGTTAAAGATCCGGCAGCAGCAATGCTGCTCATTCATGAATATCGTATGACCATTGCTTTCTGCGCCGTAATCGTGGGGCTTCTATTGGCTTACTTCTTGTACAAAATGTATTCCCAGGTAAAAGCGACTATTTTTACAGGAATCTTGTTTATTGTGGGTGGCATTGTCATTTACAGCCAATTTTTTGCCACTACTCCGGTACTGGATTTGTCAATGGCCAACTCGATCAGAGGATTCGTTATTTCGAGTGCATTGGTAGGATGTATCGTCGGTGGAGCTATCGGGGGTACGGTAAGTACTTCCATAGGACGAAAATACGGTCTTTTACTGGCTGCCGTACTCTTTGCCATCTCGGCTGCAGGATCGGGATATCCTGATAAAATGAACTATTTCGGAACAGAAGTCATAACATCTCTTATTATTTATCGTATAATCGGTGGTATAGGCGTAGGCTTGGCATCTATGCTCTCTCCGATGTATATTGCCGAAATGGCTCCTGCAAAATATCGTGGAATGTTGGTTTCGCTAAACCAGTTTGCCATCATTCTCGGTATGAATCTCGTATATTTCGTCAACTATTTTATTGCGAAACAAGGAGATGCCGCTTGGCTGAATGAACTCGGTTGGCGTTATATGTTCTTGTCTGAACTTGTTCCTGCGGGATTATTCTTGATCATGTTATTTTTTGTACCTGAAACGCCTCGCTTCCTCGTACTTAAAGACAAAAATAACAAAGCCCTTTCGGTTCTCGACAAATTGGTAGGCAAAGAAGAAGCTTCGCAAGAGTTACAAAATATCAAGAACAGTCTGGTACAGAAAGATGCACCATGGTTGACATACGGTATCTGGATTATCATTGTGGGGATACTATTATCGTTCTTCCAACAGGCTGTCGGTATCAATGTCGTGTTATACTATGCTCCTGAGATATTCCGGAACATGGGTGCGGCTACCGATATTTCTCTGCTTCAAACCATCATTGTGGGTATAGTAAATCTTGCATTTACTTGTGTGGCAATCGTTACGGTCGACAAATTCGGACGCAAACCGCTGATGATTATCGGAGCTTTAGGTATGGCTTTCAGTATGATCTTGTTAGGATGCACATTCTACTTCAAGTCGGTAGGCTTAGGATCTCTTATACTGATGCTCCTTTATACGGCATCTTTTGCTATGTCATGGGGTCCTGTCACTTGGGTATTACTGGCCGAAATATTCCCGAACTCGATCCGTTCGGCAATGTCTATCGCCGTTGCATTCCAGTGGATTTCGAACCTTATCGTTTCATGGACATTCCCGATGATGAATGACAGTTTGTCTCTGATAGAAAGATTCCATAACGGTTTCGCTTATTGGATTTACGGCATCATGGGTATCTTGGCGGCTATCTTTATTTGGAGATGTGTCCCCGAAACCAAAGGAAAGACTTTGGAAGATATGAGTAAATTATGGAAAAAGTAAAAACCTATTTTACAACCTCAAAAGCGGCGAAATATTCGCCGCTTTTTTTATACCCTTCTACTCTACTGTAACTTTAAAAACAGATATTAAAACATATTTCTACCTCTGTCTTCAAAAACAGGCAAAAATAGATCCCCTACCCCCGGCAGGAAACAAAAAAGAGTACTCCTTTGCCTCATCAACAAAAGGAGTACTCTTCTTTTCTTTTGGACGGATGCTTATTCTTTATGCGTAAGAATCGTTTCGATATTATATCGAGGACGATCTTTCACTTCGATATAGATTTTCCCGATATATTCTCCTATTATTCCAATAGAAATCAATACTAAAGCCCCGATAAACCACACCGAGAGCATCAATGATGCCCATCCTGCCACAATGTCACCGGTCAGGTATGAACACAGCGTGTAGATAAATGCACAAAATGTTACAATCAGGAAGAATACGCCGACTCCGAATATCAAACGGACAGGCTTTACCGAAAAGGAGGTTATTCCATCGATTGCAAAATTAAGCATCTTGCTCAATGGATATTTCGACTCTCCGGCAAAACGCTCGTGCCGATCATAATATACATTGGTCGTGTTATAACCGATCAGCGGGACAATACCCCGCAAGAACAAATTACGTTCTCTAAATTGCATCAACTGTTCTAATGCCCGTTTGCTCATCAAACGATAATCGGCATGATTATAAACCGATTTTACGCCCAAACTGGTCATCAGTTTATAGAATCCGAGGGCTGTCGTACGTTTAAAAAACGTATCTTTTCGACGGGAACGTCTCACACCATAAACGATATCGAACCCTTCGATATATTTCTTTACCATTTCTTCGATCACCAGAACATCATCCTGCAAATCTGCATCTATCGAGATAGCGATATCACACATATCTTTGGCGACTGACAAACCAGCCATCAAAGCATTTTGATGACCGACATTTCCGGCTAAATTAACACCGTATACATATTTGCTTTCTTTATATAATTTGGTGATAAGGTTCCATGTATTATCCCGACTTCCGTCATTGACGAACAGAATGAAACTATTCGGAGAGACCAATTCTTTACGAATCAGATCTTCAAGGACAGAGATAAGTCTTTTAGAGGTTTCGTCAATTACTTCCGCCTCATTATAACAAGGAACAACGATACTCAGTATCATATTTTTTTTGATTAGTCACAAAAATAAATAAAATCACAACGCTTTTACATTAAAGACATACCGGCCTTTTTTCACCTCTTTTTTGGCAGTTAAAGAAAGACGGTATATTTCTTTTCCCCAAACATTGGAGAGTCTGGGATCGGTAAGTTTTATCGTCTCTAAAGAAGGCGTAAACAAAGAAGCATCGTAAGACAACTCGACAGTTTGCCCCTTGACCGTCACTTTTACACGTCCGGAAGTATTCATATCGATATCGCCCCACAACAAAAAGTTGATTTGATTCTCTTTTTTCAACTCTTTCAATACGAAATCATCGGAAATCTCCAAATCATTATCTTTAAGCCGATAGGTTCTTATCCATTTTTCTACTGCAGCTTCAGCCGGATATGCTGTGGCAATATTCATAGACAATTGTTTTTTCTTCTCATTCAAAACAACGTCCGTAGCCTTATATTCAGAACCGAATTCCTGCGGTACTCCGTTTATCATCGGAAGATTATGATAATTGCTTTGCATTGTCCATATCGTATAGCGCTCTTTCCCGAATGTCTGCCGAGTATAAGTTCCTACTCCTGCATCGATAATAAGCGGTACGGCATTATAGTAGAGAGAGAAGGTCCCGACATCATTGTGATTGTGGCTTTCGTTGTTGTATCCCCCTTTAGCTGCCAAGAAAAAACCTTTCTTGTTTTTCATGTAACAAAATTGTGTTTCGGGATACCATGTTATGGCCGGTGTTTGGTGCACAGGTTGCGTCTTGCGCATCTCTTCGCTATATAGCAAGCATTGCAATGTGCGAAACATATCGCGTCCCGATGTGATGACAACGCCTTTCTTATCGCGAGACAACCAAGCGGCATATTCCTGCATTTCACGGCTATCGATAGCTTTTCCGTATCTGAAAATCAAACCGGCATCTCCACCGCCCTTGGCTGAAGCATCGGCAAAATTGACAACCCAATTATCTCCGACATAAGTACGTGAAATATATTCTCCCATATTGCGGATCATCGGATTCGAAAACAAGGATAACTTACCTCCCGTAGCGTCATACAACAATTGCAGGTAATCATACATTTTCCCGGCAGCATGTCCCCAATACGAAGGTCCTTCTTCACAAGCCCCGTCAGAATGGACATAGTTTATGAACTTATCGGTCGAAACCATCGTCCTATACACGGCTTGCGCCAACTTGTCCTTATCGTTTTCCAACAACAGGAAACATTGCAATACATTTGCATTGCACCAAGGATTCCAGTTATTGACAAGTTGTCCTTTATAATCGAACGCCATCCACCAAAAACGATCTTCCCGCATATAGGTATCCATGATCCGCTCCTTTATTTCTTTATACAAGCGTTTTGAGATGATGGGATCTACCTTATCGAACTCATCATGAAAGAAATAATAAATCCATGACAACATTCCCCCCACATCTCCGGCAACTAAATCAATTATATGTTCTCTATAATCCGGTAAAGAGCGTTTCGAGTGCTGAACCGGGAGGTGGGCAGATAACGCCCATGAGGTCATTTCACAAGTATATACGACCCCATTTATCAACTGATCGATAAAACGGCCTTTCCCTTCAGCTAATTCGGCAATCGCCAATTCGGCAATCGCACTATTGTTGCTGCTGTTGGGGTTTTCCATAATTTTACGGTTTCCACTACGCTCATATTCAAGATAATCGGTAGCTTTTATGACTTTCCACTCATAATTCAAATATTTTTCGCCCCGTCTGATCAACATTTGTTTCTGATCATTTGTCAGACTATCCCAACCTGCGCGATCGGTATATTTCGGATAAGGTACCCACTTTTGATGAGGAATAAGAATTTCTTTAAGTCTTGCTACATCGGCTTGATTCTCTAAAAGATTCCTTTCTTCGTAAGCATATCCGGACAGAAAAGGAATTGAAAAAAGCATAAGGAATAAAATCTGTCTCATAAGTCATAGTCTATTTAAAGGCAAACATGGTATCAGTTAATACAAATATAGCGAAACATATAAAACGAACATATTATTTACGCTATTTTTTTATAGGTAAATCGTTAAATTCCAAATCTTTCAAAAGCACTTTATCAGCAGCTTCATACATCTGCTCACGCGCTTTTATAAGGGCAATCCAATGTTTATTATAGAGAGAGTCTCTGTTTATCTTAAACTGCTCCGATCCCAATTCATCGAGACGAGTCAATAATGTTCCTACGGTTATTCCGGAAATATCGGAAGCGGGCTGATATGCCAACAACCGTTCATCATCGGTCGTGGTTTCCCGAACAATACCGATCTCTATGAGTAAATAAAGGACCTGACTGGTAAGTTTAATAGGGATTTGGTAAGTTTTGCTTATTTGCTGCATTGTCAAAGGCTGTTCGCCGTTCTCAAATCGTTTTACGATAACCGAGGCAACCAACAACACGACAAAATCTTTATAACGTCGGCTGATATTTTTTGTATCTTGTTCGAAATCATAATTTTCTATATTTTGAGCCGAGAATGAGAGCACAGCTCCAAAAAGGCAGATCAACCACGAGAGTTGCATCCATAACAGAAATAATGGCAAAAACGCGAAACTACCGTAAATGGCATTATATTTCGACACCCATATCTGTCCGCTGATGTATAAAAACTGAAATATCTGAAAAGCTGTACCGCAAATAATACCGGCAATAAAAGCATTCCAAAACTTAACTTTCGTATTGGGGACTAAAATATATATCCCCGTAAACAATAAACAGGTCAAGAAATATGGACTAAACGAAATTATATTTCTTACTAAAGGACTGATGAAATATAGATATGCATTGCTGTCAACTCCCGTAGATATAAATAAAGAAATACCGCTGGATGCAATCATCAATATCGGGAGCAGAACGAACATCGAGGTATAATCGGTAATTTTACGATAAAAAGACCGGTTTTTCTTTACTTGCCATATATCGTTCAATGTACTTTCGACAGTACCCATAAGATTGATTACCGTCCAAAGCAAAAAGATAATACCAACCCCGACAAATACGCCACTCTTTGCTTGATTTAAATAAGCATCGACAAACGAAAGGGCATGTTCAAGCGCCTCCTTTTGTGCAGGGAAATAGTCGAACAACTGACTTTGTATAATATTCTGAAAGCCAAATCCCTTTGCTATGGCAAACATCAATGCTAAAGCCGGAACGACAGCCAGTAAAGTACTATATGTAAGTGCGGAAGCTTTCGACTGAAGATCATCTTCCCGGAACCGACGTATCGAAATGAAAATCGTCTTCGCCAAATTAATCAATCTGCGACGTAACCCGGAAACATCATTCCCGGTAATACGCCACATATCTTCAAATATAAATTTTGATGCGGTGCGAAAGAATGTACCAATGCGGAATGCCATATTTTTTTTCGCCATGCTTTCAATTATTGTATATATAAAAAATACAGCAGAACGATAAGCCGGGTTCTGTACCTAAAGATAGGCGTCTGTCATTTATCTTGTCTTTATGTTGCCATAAAGCTTTAGCGGTTTACCCCCCGGCATCGGACGAGCAGCCCTAATGCGCCGGTATACATAACCTTACAACCCATAAGACGTACGGCTTCTTGTGTCACCACAAAAACCGGTAAGCTCTTGCCTCACCTTTTCACCCTTACTGCAAAACAGCGGTTATTTTCTGTTACGTTACTCTACTCTCGCGAATAGCTTCCCGTTAGGAAATATGGTGCTCTGTGTTGCCCGGACTTTCCTCACATGTTTCCATGAGCGACAGACTGTCCTGCTGTATATACTTGCAAAGATAATGGATTACGGGGTTTATCCAAACGGTTTTTTGAGAAAAGAACATATTCTATTTCATCACACTACTGCCTTTTCCGAAAAAAGTCATTTCACATATCAGACTTTATGTCAGTATACCAGCAACTTTGTCTGGTTTTCAACGGATAGTCAGTTAAGCACTGTTAATCCCCTAAGATTGCTATTAAAAGTTTATAAAAAGAGATGCGAGAAAAAATAATCGCACGAATATTGTATTAAATTTAACGAATCAAATATTTAAAAACGGATATTTATTAACAAATGAATAACAAAAACGTCATGGAAAATTTCAGTAAAAAACTCATCAGTTTTGCACTCGTGGCTCTTATCAGTTCCGGAGTATCCATTGGCACCTACTCCCTCATAAACCGTTCGAAAATGATCGGAGACAATGCTTTTGAAGAAAGCGGGAACAAATTTGCAAAACCCGTAGCTTTTACTTCGGTATCAAACCGCCCGGCTGTTGAAACCGATTTCACAAAAGCAGCAGCAAGTACCGTAAATGCCGTCGTCAGTATAAAATCCACAACAACAGCCAAGCAACAGCAACAAGGCATGATGCAAGATCCCTTTTTCGAATTCTTTTTCGGACAGAGGGGTGGTGGAAATATGAAACCCCAACCCCGTGTGGGAATGGGATCGGGTGTGATACTTACACCTGACGGCTATATCGTAACCAACAACCATGTAATCGAAGGGGCCGATATTTTAGAGGTAACGTTAAACGATAAAAGATCGTTCAACGCCAAAATTATCGGAACAGACCCGAGTACCGATCTTGCTTTGATCAAAATCGAAGCAACCGATCTTCCGACATTACCTTTCGGAGACTCTGACAAGTTGCAGGTCGGCGAATGGGTTTTAGCTGTCGGAAATCCTTTTCAACTCTATTCTACGGTTACGGCCGGAATCGTTAGTGCAAAAGCTCGTAGCTTAGGTATGATCAGTACAGGAAAGACTATGGGTATCGAATCCTTTATACAAACCGATGCTGCCGTAAATCCGGGAAACAGTGGTGGAGCTCTTGTAAACACAAATGGAGAATTAGTAGGTATAAACACCGCTATATATTCTGAGACGGGAGCATATTCAGGCTACTCGTTTGCCATCCCGACCAGTATCGTAAGCAAAGTAATTACCGACTTGAAACAGTACGGAACCGTACAACGGGCTGTCCTCGGAGTTATTATCAGAGACATCAATTCTGATTTGGCAAAAGAAAAAGACATACAGGTACAAGACGGCATTTACATAGAAGAAGTAAGCGACCGCAGCGCAGCTATGGAAGCCGGTATAAAGAAAGGCGATATCATTGTTGCCATCAACGATGTTCCGGTAAAAACGGCAGCTGCATTGCAAGAACAAGTAAACCGTTACCGTCCCGGAGATAAAATAAAAGTAACAATTCACAGAGGAAAAGATACTAAAATACTTTCGGTTACGTTAAAGAATAACCAAGGTAATACTGAAATTACCAAAGCAAAAGGTATCGAAAGTCTGGGCGCAGCTTTCAAAGAGTTGAAAGACAATGTCAAACGAGAGCTGAACATCAGTTCAGGAATTCAGGTTGTCGGCATAAAAGCCGGTAAATTCCAAAGAGCCGGAATTCGCGACGGGTTCATTATTCTCAGCATTAATGGAGCCAACATAAAATCGATTGACACGATCGAGACTATTTACAATGACATTATGAAAAGTAACAGCCGGGATAAAGTCATGTTCATTACCGGTATATACCCGAACGGGAAAACAGGCTACTACGCCGTAGACCTCTCGGAATAAACCTTACAACTGACAATTTCGGTTGAACAAAAAAAATCATAAAAGCACAATTTACTGTAATTTACATTACAAAATTGTGCTTTTATCTTGGTAAATGGCAAAGAAAATTAATACAGAAAACAAATCATTTCCATCGTGCGTTTTGCGAATAACCAAGAGAAATAAAAAAGCTCTTGGCAAAACAAACGGATTAAAGATCTTTTCTTTACCGCAAGTATTTGAGAATTTGTAAAAAGATATTATATTTGCACTCCAAATTTCGAATCTGCAGAATGAGACAATTAAAAATCACAAAATCAATTACCAACAGGGAGAGTGCTTCTCTTGACAAGTATCTTCAAGAAATTGGACGAGAAGATCTGATTACTGTCGAAGAAGAAGTTGAGCTTGCCCAACGCATCAAAAAGGGAGACCGGGTCGCTTTAGAAAAATTGACCCGTGCAAATTTTCGTTTTGTCGTTTCTGTTGCCAAACAATATCAAAATCAAGGGTTAAGTCTTCCGGACTTAATCAACGAAGGGAATTTGGGTTTGATAAAGGCAGCCGAAAAATTTGATGAAACTCGAGGTTTTAAATTTATCTCCTACGCAGTGTGGTGGATACGGCAATCAATTCTTCAGGCATTAGCAGAGCAATCCCGTATTGTACGACTTCCGCTCAACCAAGTAGGTTCGCTGAACAAGATCAGTAAAGCCTTTTCTAAATTCGAGCAGGAAAACGAACGGCGTCCTTCTCCTGAAGAGTTAGCAGACGAATTAGACATTCCCGTAGACAAGATTTCGGACACAATGAAAGTTTCCGGACGTCACATTTCTGTCGACGCACCCTTTGTCGAAGGAGAAGACAACAGTTTGTTAGACGTACTTATCAATGATGATTCACCCATCGCCGACCGGTCATTGATTAATGAGTCCCTTGCGAAAGAAATAGACCGAGCATTAGCTACATTAACCGAAAGAGAAAGTGATATCATCAAAATGTTTTTCGGTATTGGATGTCAAGAAATGACATTGGAGGAAATCGGCGACAAATTTGGTCTCACAAGAGAACGTGTACGCCAGATTAAAGAAAAAGCCATAAGAAGATTAAGACAAAGTTCGCGTAGCAAACTGCTCAAGACTTACTTAGGATAAGATCTTTTACAAAAAAGAGGATGATCTTAAAGGAAACAAGGAGTGTATTCGGACAAATTTATTCCGAATCACTCTTTTTTGTTCAGTAAAAAATATACCATGATAAAAAAAAGGATTCTACTCATTGTTATCATTATAACAGCCTTCCATACATCCATTGCCTATACCCAAGAGATAAAAGAAAGAGCAATGACCGTTCTCTGGCCTAAGCCCTCAATATATCAGAAAGCAAAAACTTTTGCAGCAACCATCGATTTCGGCACATCATTATTCATGAGGCAAGACCCAAAATACGAAAGTTTGTCAGAATGTAATGCCTGTCTGGATTTGAATATTGCATACGGATATTTTTTCAACCGCTATTTTTATGCAGGACCCGGAGGAGGTGTACGAGCTTATTTCGGAGAACGATTTACCATGTTCCCTCTATTCGGAGAGTTAAGAGGATACTGGAGACGAGCATTCATATACGGAAGAGGAGGTTACAGCTTTTCTACGGCAGGAAATAATGACGCAGGAGGAGCATATGCAGCCGTAGGTTTAGGTGTCAACTTTATCTCTACCTCTAAATATAAATTGTTTCTCAGCACCGGTTACGAATTTCAAGACCATCGCCGTAGAGATACCAGTGTATTACGCAAAGAAGTATTGACCGGGAAAAGCGGTGTAGCGATTCGTATCGGGACAGTTTTTTAAAGAATCATATTACAAATCAAAAGAAGCACATCTCTATAAATTATATATTATAAGTTTTAAGAACAAAAAATATTCATTTTGTTTGGTATATTCAAAAAGCATCCCTATATTTGCACCCGAAAAACAAAAAATCAATATCGAAACAGCATATACAATATGAAACCATTGGCATCTCTACTTATAGGACTACAAATTATTATTCTATTGAGGACGATTGATAGGAAGTGAGCCGGTGCACAAAAATATAAAAAGACAATAACTTAAATAAATATAAAAACCTTTCTCACTTCCTGTGTTGAAAGGTTTTTTTTATACAGAAAAAATAAAGATAAAAATAAAACAAAATTATGTCAGACAGATTATTCATTTTCGACACGACTTTGCGAGACGGAGAACAAGTTCCGGGCTGCCAGTTAAACACCGTAGAAAAAATACAGGTAGCCAAAGCTCTTGAAGGTTTAGGAGTCGATGTCATCGAAGCAGGATTTCCGGTATCCAGTCCGGGAGACTTCAATTCGGTCGTAGAAATATCCAAAGCGGTAACATGGCCGACTATATGTGCGTTGACACGGGCAGTAGAAAACGATATAAAAGTAGCGGCAGAGGCTCTAAAATATGCCAAACACAAACGCATACACACTGGAATAGGGACATCGGATTACCACATCAAATACAAGTTCAATTCTACCCGGGAAGAGATTATCGAACGGGCTGTAGCGGCAGTTAAATATGCGAAAACATTTGTAGAAGATGTACAATTTTATGCCGAAGATGCCGGACGCACCGAAAACGAATATCTGGCCAGAGTCATAGAAGCAGTCATCAAAGCCGGAGCCACGGTAGTAAACATTCCGGACACTACGGGATATTGCCTGCCTAATGAATTTGGAGAAAAAATAAGATTCTTAAGAGAAAATGTAAAAGGTATCGAGAACGTAACGATCGCCACCCACTGCCACAATGACTTAGGCATGGCTACGGCAAATACGATTTCCGGAATATTGAACGGAGCCCGTCAGGCAGAAGTTACGATAAACGGTATCGGAGAACGTGCCGGGAATACCTCTTTGGAAGAAGTTGCCATGATTTTTAAAAGTCATCACGACCTGAACATAGAGACAAACATCAATACACAAAAGATATATAGCATAAGCCGTATGGTCTCAAGTTTGATGAATATGCCTGTGCAACCGAACAAAGCCATTGTCGGACGCAATGCATTCGCCCACTCTTCGGGAATACACCAAGACGGGGTTCTAAAAAATCGTGAAAGTTATGAAATCATCGATCCGAAAGATGTCGGTATAGATGAAAACTCGATCGTATTGACAGCACGCAGCGGACGAGCAGCATTGAAGCACCGCCTGCACATTCTCGGCGTTGAACTGGATAAAGAGAAACTGGATAAAGCATACAGCGACTTTCTGAAACTTGCAGACCGTAAGAAAGACATAAATGACGACGATATATTGATGCTTGTCGGGAAAGACCGTTCGGCAAATGCTCGTATCTCGATCGAGTATTTGCAAGTAACCTCCGGTATCGGTATGCGTCCGGTAGCCAGCATAGGATTGAATATCGCCGGTGAAAAATTTGAGGCAGCAGCATCCGGAAACGGTCCGGTCGATGCAGCAATCAATGCCGTAAAACAGATCATACACCGAAAGATGACGGTACAGGAGTTCTTGATTCAAGCGATCACAAAAGGAAGCGATGATGTAGGTAAAGTACACATAACCGTTTCTTATGAAGGAATGCACTATTATGGATTCTCGGCCAATACAGATATTGTTGCAGCATCCGTAGAAGCATTCATCGATGCCATTAATAAATTTATCTTATAACAAAAATATCTTTTACTATCATGTCTAAGCAAACATTATTCGACAAAATTTGGGATGCTCATGTTGTTTCGACCATAGAAGGCGGACCAACGCAATTATATATCGACCGGCACTATTGCCACGAGGTAACCAGCCCTCAGGCTTTTAACGGACTACGTGAACGCGGATTGAAAGTATTTCGTCCAGAACGAACGACTTGCTCGCCCGATCATAATATACCGACACTAAACCAAGACAAACCGATTTCAGATCCCGTATCCCGGAATCAGGTAGAAACATTAAGTAAAAATGCTGCTGAATTCGGATTGACGTTATACGGACTGGGACACGAGAAAAACGGTATTATTCATGTCATAGGCCCGGAAAACGGACTGACACAACCGGGTATGACAATTGTCTGCGGAGACAGTCACACGTCAACTCATGGAGCTTTTGGAGCCATTGCCTTCGGAATCGGGACAAGCGAAGTAGAAATGGTTTTGGCAACCCAATGTATTCTGCAACCCAGACCGAAAAGAATGCGAATCACAATCAACGGGAAGCTCGGGAAAGGGGTAACCGCTAAAGATATTGCCTTATATGTGATCTCTAAAATGACAACAGGCGGGGCAACCGGCTATTTTGTCGAATTTGCCGGCGAAGCGATCCGCGCCCTAAGCATGGAAGGTCGTATGACAGTGTGCAACCTAAGTATCGAAATGGGTGCCCGAGGAGGTATGATAGCTCCGGATGAGACCACTTTTGCTTATGTCAGGGGGAAAGAATTTGCTCCCAAAGGCGAAGAATGGGAAAAAGCATTAAAACGATGGAAAGAGTTATACAGCGATGAAGATGCCGTATTTGATAAAGAAGTGCTTTTCGATGCTTCGGATATCATGCCCCGCATTACCTATGGGACAAATCCGGGTATGGGAATGGGAATACACGATGCCATACCGACATTGGAACAAATAGACGAGGCCGGAAAAATCTCATTTATCAAATCTTTGGATTATATGGGATTCAAACCCGGAGAAAAATTGGAAGGGAAAAAGATCGATTATGTATTTTTGGGCAGTTGCACTAATGGCCGTATCGAAGATTTCCGGGCCTTTGCAAATTTTGTAAAAGGTCATAAAAAGGCAGAAGACGTCGTCGTATGGCTGGTTCCGGGATCTCGGGCCGTAGAAAAACAGATCAAAGAAGAAGGATTGGACAAAATATTGACAGAAGCCGGATTTGAACTCCGCCAACCGGGATGTTCGGCATGTCTGGCAATGAACGAAGACAAAATTCCGGCCGGGAAATACGCAGTATCTACATCGAACCGGAACTTCGAAGGACGCCAAGGTCCGGGATCACGAACGATACTTGCTGGGCCTCTTGTTGCAGCAGCAGCCGCTATTACAGGAGAGATCACCGATCCGCGAAATTATTTACAATAATCTAATTATGTAATCTTTTATATATCAAAAAATATGACCGAAAAATTTGAAACTTTGACATCGACATGTGTCCCGCTTCCTATGGAAAATATCGACACAGACCAAATAATACCCGCACGATTCTTAAAAGCTACGACTCGAGAAGGTTTTGGCGACAATCTATTCAGAGACTGGCGTTACGACAAAGAGGGGAATCCCATTCCTGAGTTTGTATTGAACAATCCCACCTACAAAGGGACGGTTCTGGTTGCCGGAAAAAACTTCGGAAGCGGATCAAGCCGCGAACATGCAGCGTGGGCCATCGCCGGATATGGATTTAAAGTCATTGTGTCCAGCTTTTTTGCCGATATTTTCAAGAACAACGCATTAAATAACTGTGTACTTCCGGTTGTCGTTTCGGAGCAATTTTTGACAGATTTATTCGACGCAATTTCTTGCGATCCGAAAACTACGGTTACGGTCGACTTAAAAAATCAAACTATTACCAATAACAGCAACGGTGCACAAGAATCGTTCGAAATCAATTCATACAAAAAAGATTGTTTGCTCAACGGATATGATGACATCGACTATCTGTTGAGCCGAAAAGACAAGATAGAATCGTGGGAAAAGTCTCAAAACAAATAAATATGCAACATATAGAGATACTCGATACGACCTTGCGCGACGGTGAACAAACATCAGGCGTTTCATTTGCGGCTCAAGAGAAACTCAGCATCGCAAGACTTTTACTGGAAGAGTTACGCTTGGACCGCATCGAAATTGCATCGGCAAGAGTATCTGAAGGAGAATTTGAAGCAGTAAAAAAGGTTTGCGAATGGGCTCGAAAACGCGGGCATCTGAACAAAGTCGAAATTCTGGCTTTTCTGGATAACGGTATTTCTATAAAATGGATCAAAGATGCCGGAGGGAAAGTGGCAAACCTGTTGTGCAAAGGTTCTTTGAAACATTGTACGCAGCAATTGAAAAAGACTCCGGAAGAGCATATAGACAGTATCCGAAAAGAGATCGAGTTTGCCAGATCGAACGGTCTCCTGGTCAATATTTATTTAGAAGACTGGTCAAATGGGATCATACATTCTCCGGAGTATGTCTTCCAACTTACAGATGCTTTAAAAGATGAACCGATAGAACGAATCATGCTTCCTGATACTTTGGGTATATTGAACCCCTACTCCACTTACGATTATTGTAAGTCGATGATCAAACGTTATCCGGAAATTCGGTTCGATTTTCATGCTCATAACGATTACGATCTCGCCGTTGCCAATGTCTTTTCGGCTGTAAAAGCCGGAATACAAGGCGTACACTGTACGATAAACGGCTTGGGCGAACGTGCCGGAAATGCTCCATTATCGAGCGTATTGGCCGTGCTTCACGATCAATTACAATCGAAAACGAGTATTGATGAGAGTAAAATAAACCAAGTCAGCAGGGTTGTTGAGTCATATTCAGGTGTACGGATACCCTCCAACAAGCCGGTAATCGGAGAACATGTTTTTACCCAATGTGCAGGAGTACATGCCGATGGAGACAGTAAAAACAATTTATACTTCAACGACTTGCTACCGGAACGGTTTGGCCGCACCCGGGAATATGCTCTCGGGAAAACATCGGGAAAAGCGAACATCAGAAAAAATCTGGAAGCTCTGGGTATCGAACTGGATGAAAATTCCATGAAAAAAGTAACTGAGCGAATCATCGCTTTAGGAGATAAAAAAGAACAAGTTACCCAAGATGATCTTCCTTACATTATTTCAGATGTATTAAATCATGATTCTGAAGATCAAAAAATACATTTGCTCAATTATTCGCTTGCTCTTGCACAAGGGCTGCATCCGGTTGCTGTCATAAAAATAGAAATACACGGAGAGCAGTATGAGGAGACTTCCACAGGAGACGGACAATATGACGCATTTGTAAAAGCCTTGCGGAAGATATATAAATATCAACTGAAAAAACCGTTCCCGATATTGACCAACTATACGGTCGATATTCCACCGGGAGGGCGTACCGATGCATTTGTGCAAACGGTCATCACCTGGGACTATAAAGGTCATACGTTTAAAACCCGAGGACTCGATGCCGACCAGACAGAGGCTGCGATACAAGCTACAATCAAGATGTTGAATCAAATAGAAAAAACTCAAGAGATATAATCATATAAACAAGAAAATCATGAAATTGAATATTGCCGTATTACCGGGTGATGGCATAGGACCCGAGATTGTAAATGAAGCTTTGAAAATAACAAAAACCGTATGTGAAAAATTCGGGCATGAATTATCTTATAAGCATGCTTTAGTAGGAGCTTGTGCGATCGATAAAACAGGAAATCCATATCCTGATGAGACACACGAACTCTGTATGCAATCCGATGCCGTGCTGTTCGGGGCAATCGGAGATCCTAAATATGATAACAATCCGTCGGCCAAAGTGAGACCAGAACAGGGATTGCTCGGAATGAGAAAAAAACTGGGACTATATGCCAATATCCGTCCGGTTTCGACATTCGAGTCACTTATTTACAAATCGCCTCTACGAACAGAAGTTGTAAAGGGAACCGACTTAATGTGTATCAGAGAATTGACAGGCGGCATCTATTTTGGCCGTCCGCAAGGAAGAAGCGAAGATGGCAATACAGCCTATGACACTTGTGTTTATAGCCGTGAAGAGATAGAAAGAATCGTACATCTGGCATATAAATATGCCATGCAACGCAACAAAAAAGTTACGGTCGTAGATAAAGCCAATGTGCTGTGTACCTCTCGCCTGTGGCGTGAAGTTGCCCAAGAAATCGAGAAACAATATCCTGAAGTTACGACCGAATATATGTTCGTCGATAATGCAGCCATGCAATTAATACAATGGCCTAACCGATTTGATGTCATTGTTACCGAAAATATGTTCGGAGACATTCTTACCGACGAAGCCTCGGTCATCACCGGATCGTTGGGAATGCTTCCATCCGCTTCGGTAGGTATCCATACTTCGGTATTTGAGCCGATACACGGTTCTTATCCGCAGGCTGCAGGCAAAAACATCGCTAACCCGGTTGCAACCATTCTGTCAGCAGCTCTTATGTTCGAATATGCATTCAATCTGATGGATGAAGGTAAAATGATTCGGGAAGCTGTCGATGCTTCGATAGAAGCCGGAATCGTAACCGAAGATTTGGCACAAAACGGGAAATCCTATAAAACCTCAGAGGTAGGAGAATGGATCAACAATTATATCAAAAACAAATAAAGCCAAACGTTTTTTAGACAAATCTTATAATTATAAAAAAATCCGGAGAAAGAAATTACTTTCTCCGGATTTTCAATTTTTATAGATCGACCGCATTTCTATATCCAGAACAAGATAGCTTTATTTCAAATCATATCTTATCTTACGGTCTATTTCAAAGAGAGTCTGATACACTATTTTTGTGCGGCAGAGCCTGAAAAGATCACAATACGATTCCAGTTATTATTATCCGGATAAGGTTGGGTATCACTACCATTTGCCACCCTCTTGATGCGATTGGCATCGATTCCGTATTCTTTTGTCAATATATTTACAACGGCATCGACACGTTTTTTGCTTAATTGCATATTATAAGCCGGTGTTCCGGTTTCTTTGTCTGCGTATCCGGCAACTGTTACATTGCAATCCGGATTTTTCTTCATCCATTCAGCAATATTGTAAACGTTTACCATTTCTTCCTGAGATACTACTGCACTATTGATCGTAAAACGAACAACAATCGACAAATCCGGATTACAAACTTGAACGGGTTCTTGAACGGTAACGACTTCTGTTACTGTTGTTTCAGGGCAAGGAGGACATTCGCGGGATTCGCAAACCTCTAAAGCCGAACGCAAATTGTTAACTTTATTATTCAAACTACTGATAATCATACGATCAGCATAGGGATCATAGGCTTTAAATCTTGTCTTTCCGAATTTAACGGTAAGACCTCCGATAAGCGATGCAATAGATTCGACCTGTTTTCCTTCTATAACTCCATTAAAGTTGTCACCCAAAGCATTTGCTCTACCTTCGAAGAAGAGATCCAAATAATGAGACAGACGGAAATTCAATTTCATACCAATAGATACAGGGAAAGCGTAGGTGCGATGACCGGCTACCGGATTTTTAAAGGCAAACGCTCCACCAATACCGGCAAACGGGATAAGAGATATGACTCGTTTTTCATTATATCCGCCCAATGTAGATGTCAAATCCCACATCAAATCACCATAAACGGCAGCGTAACGGATATGATTCATGACTCCTTCCGTCGGCCAATGCGGATGCAAAGCTCCTCCCATAGCATTCAACCGAATGCCGACATAAGGATTCAACCACTTACCCAAAGCCAAACTCATAGCCAAAGTATAGCTGGGGCCGCCCTTACGCTCGGTAAGAAAAGTTTGGGCTCCTGCACCCAAAGACAAATACCAGTTATTACCGACTTTAGGTGCATAGTAATAAGGCTTTCCGGGTACCAGTTCAGTCACAGTTACCTCTTCTTCAACTACAGTAACTTGAGCCGATCCGGTTTCAACAAAAGCGAACGATGCCATCGCCGCCAATGCAAATGAGTAAAGAACATGTTTAGTTTTCATTTTCAAATATTTTATTGTTTTACTAATATGGCGTCCGACACAAAAATCCACACATCCCGATAAGCGGTCTATCATGAATCTCACGAACAGCTACCATTCTTATTGTGAGTGTAAAACAAGTTAATGTCAAAATAGGTTCAAGCTATACTGTTAAAATCACACATTAAAATGAATAAAAGATATTATTTCATAAATAAAGAGAAATGATAAAAAAAAAGAAATGCGGTTTTGAATATCGTATTATTTACTAAATTTGCAAGTTCGGGAACGGATATATTCATCTATGGCTAAAAGAACCAGATTCAGAGCATTTTGGAAAAAAATGCGTTCAAAATACAAACTCTCCTTTTTCAATGAAAATACATTGGAAGAGGTATGGACTTTCCGTTTGTCTCGGTTGGGCGCTTTTCTTTTTTTCTCGGTTTTAGTTATCATTATCTTTTCCGGAGCCATGTACCTGATCGTAGGGACGCCTTTGAAAAATTACTTGCCCGGATATTTAAAAACCGAAACACGAGTAAAAATCATGGACAATGCCTTGCGCATCGATTCTTTAAATGAAGCGATACAGTTAAATGATGCTTATTTAAAGAATCTGACCAATATACTTACCGGGAATGTAAAGATCGACTCGATACGCAACGTAAAAGATTCGTTACTTACTTTCCCGACCGACTCTTTCCTGACACAATCACAAGTCACGACAAACTTCATACAACAATATGAAGAAGAGGAGAAATACAAACTCAATGTGTTTAATCAAACCATTCCGACCGACGAGTTTACTTTCTTTGCTCCGATCAAAGGCTCTATTAAACAAAAATTCAACCCTGAAAACGGACATTTCGGTATCGATATCTTGGCATCGAAACGGGCATCGGTGACGGCAACTTTGGATGGGACGGTCATTTCGGCCGGATATACAGTCGATTACGGATATGTGATCGAAATACAACACAGCAACAATTTTATATCTATCTATAAATATAACGCCGAATTATTAAAATCTATCGGAGACAAGGTGTCGGGAGGAGAAGTCATTGCCCTTACCGGGAACGGAACGGAAGACAGCCTGCCGCCTCTCATAGAATTTCAGTTATGGCACATGGGACAGGCTCTGAACCCAGAAGAATATATTACGTTTTAAACAGATAAAGATATTGAATCGGAAAGAGGTATTCCTTGAAGAAAATAAAGAAGGAGAATGAAAAAACAACTTGCTATATTGGGCTCTACAGGATCGATCGGGACACAGGCTCTGGAAGTAATTTCTGAGCATTCCGATTTATTTGAGGTATATGCACTTACGGCAAATAATAACGTAAACCTGCTTATTTCTCAGGCACGAAAGTTTAACCCCGAAGTGGTAGTTATTGCCAATGAGACTTTCTATACGGAATTGAAAGATGCATTAAAGGATTTGCCGATCAAAGTATATGCCGGGCACGATGCGGTAGCTCAAATCGTAGAATCGGGTCCTATCGACATGGTTCTCGCTTCTATGATCGGATATGCCGGACTATATCCTGCCATACGTGCCATAAAAGCTCGAAAAACCATTGCCCTCGCCAATAAAGAAACGCTGGTGGTCGCCGGTGAACTGATCAACCAATTGGCTCAGGAATACCGCACCCCCATAATACCGGTAGATTCGGAACACTCGGCCATTTTTCAATGTTTAGCCGGGGAAATATCCAATCCGATTGACAAAATCATACTAACCGCTTCCGGAGGTCCGTTTCGTACAATGTCGCGAAAGGAACTCGAACACGTTACGAAGGATCAGGCATTGAAACATCCGAACTGGAACATGGGTGCCAAAATTACAATAGACTCGGCAACTATGATGAACAAAGGGTTCGAGGTCATCGAAGCCAAATGGCTTTTTAATGTAAAGCCCGAACAGATCGAAGTTGTTGTGCATCCACAATCGATCGTACACTCTATGGTGCAATTCGAAGACGGTGCAATCAAAGCTCAATTAGGCACTCCGGACATGAAACTCCCGATAAGGTATGCCTTCTCTTATCCGAACCGGTTAAAGAACCGATCGCCTAAATTGGAACTTTCGCAATATGCAAACCTTACTTTCGAATATCCCGATACGACAAAATTTCCCCTGCTCAACTACGCATATGAGGCGATGAAAGAGGGAGGGAATATGCCTTGCATCTTAAATGCGGCAAACGAAGTTGTCGTAGATGCGTTTTTGAAAGATAAAATCAAATTCTTGCAAATGGCCGACATCATTGCCGATATGATGCAACAAGTTTCTTTTATCAAATCGCCGACTTACGACGACTATGTATCGACCGACGCAGAGACCCGTCGGTTGACACAAGAAAAAATAATATCTTTATAATGTGAAATAATTTAGAACAAAAAAAATAATGGAGACATTTTTAATTAAAGCCTTACAGTTAATATTGAGTTTATCGATTCTTGTTATTGTTCACGAATTCGGACATTTCATCTTTGCCCGGATTTACAAAGTACGAGTCGAAAAATTCTACCTCTTCTTCAACCCGTGGTTCTCCCTTTTCAAGTTCAAGCCTAAAAACAGCGAAACGGAATACGGTATCGGCTGGCTGCCGTTAGGCGGTTACGTGAAAATAGCCGGTATGATAGACGAGTCTATGGATAAAGAACAATTGGCTCAACCGGCACAGGAATGGGAATTCAGATCCAAACCTGCCGGACAGCGTCTGATGATCATGATCGCGGGAGTATTGTTCAACTTTATTCTGGCACTCATCATTTACTCTATGATCACTTTTACGTGGGGAGAATCTTATTTGCCTTTAAAAAATGCCAAAGCCGGATTGGCTTTCAGCGAAATTGCTCATACCGCCGGATTTGAAGACGGAGATATTCCCATAAAAGCCGACGGAAAAGAGTTGGTAACATTATCCGGAGACATGATTCGGGATATTGCCGAAGCCGAAACAGTCGAGGTAATCCGCAACGGAAAAACGGAAACAATCCATATGCCTGATGAATTTATGTTGAAACTGATCGGGGCCAACGAAAAATTCGCATCATTCCGGAATCCCGTAGTGATTAAAGAAACCATAAAAGGGAATGGGGCTATTAATGCCGGACTCGAAAAAGGCGACAGCCTGACGGCTATAAATGGAACGGCAATTCCGGATATTCCAATCATGCTTGACCTGCTGAGTAAAAATAAAGGGAAAAATGTTTCTATTACCTATTACCGCAACGGACAAGAACAAAATGCGTCGGTAGCAGTCGATCAAGATGGAAAGATCGGAATCGCTCTTACTCCTGTTTATGAGATATACCCGCTTGTAACCAAACATTTCGGATTCTGGGAATCATTCCCAGTCGGCATATCCAAAGGATTTTCTACGCTAAAAAGCTATGTAGGCGATCTCAAGTATGTCTTCACCAAAGAAGGAGCCAACAGTTTGGGAGGATTCGGAACAATCGGCAGCATATTCCCTTCGGTATGGAATTGGCAGGCATTTTGGGAAATGACGGCATTTCTTTCTATCATCCTTGCATTTATGAATATCCTCCCGATTCCGGCTCTCGACGGTGGACATGTACTGTTCTTATTATATGAAGTAATTACCCGGCGAAAACCGAACGAAAAATTTATGGAATATGCTCAAATCACAGGTATGGCATTATTGTTCGGACTATTAATATATGCCAATGGAAACGACCTATTCCGGTTTATTTTCAAGTAATCTTATAAAGCAAATGAATTATACCAAAGTTATATTAAAACCGGGAAAAGAAGAATCCCTTAAACGTTTTCATCCTTGGGTATTTTCCGGAGCAATCTCTCGCTTTGAGAAACAGCCGGAAGAAGGCGAAATCGTAGAAGTAACCGATTTTAAAGGTAACTTTATAGCTGTGGGGCATTATCAAATCGGGAGTATTGCTGTTAGAGTGCTTTCGTTCGAGCACGAAAACATCGATAAAGAGTTTTTCAAAAGACGATTGCAAGTTGCTTATGATTTGCGTAACAGTATCGGACTCAATCGTGGAGATCAGAATAATACATACCGTCTTGTACACGGAGAAGGAGACCTTCTCCCCGGCCTTATCATAGACATTTACGATAAAACAGCCGTAATGCAGGCTCACGATCCCGGTATGCATTATGCCCGGCATATCCTCGCAGAGGCTTTGGCCGAAACAATGGGAGGGCAAATCAAAAACGTATATTACAAATCGGAAACGACTCTTCCCTTTAAAGCACAACTCGATCCGGAAAATGAATATTTGATCGGGGGCGATGCCGAGAATATCGCCATAGAAAACGGGCTGAAATTTCATGTAGATTGGATCAAAGGACAAAAGACCGGCTTTTTTGTCGATCAACGGGAAAACCGTTCACTTCTCGAAAAATATTCTAAAGGTCGCTCGGTTCTGAATATGTTTTGTTATACAGGAGGCTTTTCGTTCTATGCCATGCGAGGAGGTGCTAAACTCGTACATTCGGTGGACAGTTCGGCTAAAGCAATAGACTTGACCTGCAAAAATGTCGAATTAAATTTTCCGGGAGATAGCCGACACCAAGCATTTGCAGAAGATGCATTCAAATATCTCGATAAAATGGGCGATCAATATGATTTGATCATTCTCGATCCTCCGGCATTTGCCAAACATAAAAATGTTTTGCACAATGCCTTACAGGGATACCGGAAACTCAATGCCAAAGCTTTTGAAAAAATCAAAGCAGGAGGCATACTTTTTACATTCTCCTGTTCACAAGTTGTCACAAAAGAAAATTTCCGGTTAGCGGTATTCAGCGCTGCAGCTCAATCCGGGAGGAAGGTGAGAATACTCCACCAACTGACACAACCGGCAGACCACCCCATTAATATTTACCATCCTGAAGGTGAATATTTAAAAGGACTTGTTCTTTATGTCGAATAACATTTATCTTTCAATAGATAAAGCGGATATATTTTCGAATATATCCGCTTTATTGTTTTAAATCTTTAAATCTTTAGGACAAAGATATTTACGAATCTAAAAAAATAAACGTACATCATACACTAATACTAAAACATGTTAAATAACATACAAAAATTGCTCACACCTATTGCTACATCAAATAATATATCTACATTTGCAATGTGTTTTTCATGGTATTAGATTTAAGGTTAACGAAGATTGGTTGTCGGGATGACAACCATTTCTTTTTTATATACCTTTGATTTGCCAATCAGCCTTCATAATATTTTTAGAAATCATTCTTTTGGGGAGAGATGTAAAATGCGATTAAAACAGCCGTTTTGTCAATCGATACTCTTTTAATCCCCTCGTATAGGGAAAAACAACCAATATAAATCAACGGATATGTACATTCAGTTCGGTATTACCCTTGAATGTATGATTTTAGAAAAATAAAAGAAACGATTACAAGGATAACCTTGCAACCGTTTCTTCATTGCATATATATAAACTATAAGGTTAATTATCTGGATACACGACCCGAAGCATCCCCGCTCATGAGTTTTTCGACCTCTTCTACGGTTACGAGGTTGAAGTCACCATAAATGGTATGTTTCAAGCAAGAAGCCGCTACGGCAAAGTTCAAGGCTTTTTGGTCGTCGCC
>CASFRL010000145.1 GCA_949297285.1 uncultured Bacteroidales bacterium | reverse complement strand
AATTATAATATAAATATCTAAATATAAATATCTAAAAAATTTTATGCAAGAGGAGAAGTGTTATGGCGAAGTTGACAGTGGATCAGAAAACCGTAAAAGAGTTATTTGTAGATAAAAAATCTGATTTTTTAATTCCAGATTATCAACGTCCCTATGCGTGGTCAGAAGAAGAATGTCTGACTTTGTGGGAGGATATCTTCGACTTTGCTTTTCCAGAGTTAGACCCTGAAAAATTTAACAGTGAAAACGAATATTATTTGGGACCGATTGTTACGTACAAAAATAAAGATAATAAATTAGAAATTATCGACGGGCAGCAAAGATTGACTACGATTATGTTATTACTGCGCGCATTTTATACAAAATTTGGTAATATGCAAGACGAAAAATCTCGCAGTACACGTGAGATTATTGCGCAGTGCATTTGGAAAACGGATGAATTTGGAAAACCTCGCACCAATCAATTAAAAATTGATTCCGAGGTTGCAACGGACGATGATAAAGAAGGGTTTTTAAATATTTTGAAATCGGGTATTGCCGACAAAAATGATCGTAGCAAATATGCGACGAACTATCGGTTCTTCCAAGATAAAATAGCCGAATTTCTTGACAAGTTTCCTAGTTGGTTCTCTTATCTTCCTGTTCGTATTCTCAATAACTGTATTTTGCTTCCTATTGATGCTGACGATCAAGACACGGCATTGCGTATATTTTCTACATTGAATGACAGAGGACTTCCTCTTTCCGATGCGGATATCTTCAAAGCGCAATTTTACAACTTTTTTAAGTCACAAGGCAAAAAAGATGAGTTTATTGAAAAGTGGAAAGAATTAGAATCTCTTTGCTCAGAGCTGTTTGAAAATTCATCGGATACAGCCATGGATGAGTTGTTTACACGGTATATGTATTTTGAGAGGGCAAAACAGAATATAACTTCATCCACAACAGAGGCACTCCGGAAATTTTATGAACGGGATAAGTATGCGGTTTTAAAATCCGAAGAAACATTTGAAAATTTGCGCGATTTAGCCGCCTTTTGGGATGCGGTGTATCGGCAGGACAAAAACAGGTTTTCTGAGGAAGTGTTGAAGGAATTATTTGTTCTGAATTATGCGCCTAATCGTATGTGGACGTATATTGTTTCCGTATATTATTTGCAAAATCGGGATCGAGATGGAGGTTTGGAGGAGAAGCAATTTGTTCCATTTTTGAAAAAAATTATTGGCTTTATTTGGGCATATGCGATCATTAACCCAGGCATGAATGCTCTCCGTGCACCAATTTATAGTGAGATGCGAAAAATTGTTTTAGGGGAGCCCATTGAGTTTTTAAATTATAAGTTTGACAAAGAAAATGTGCGCAGTCTTCTAGAACTTTATCGTTTTTACAATGGGCGACCGATTACAAAGTCCATGTTAGTTTGGTGGATGTATCAAAATAAAGATCAAGAGCTTATCCCGTTAGATACGAAATTCGATATTGAACATATCTTTGCGAGGAAACGATATGAGAATGATAAAAGATCTCTTAAAGATCCGAATAATCTAGAAAGTTTAGGGAATAAAG
>CASFRL010000144.1 GCA_949297285.1 uncultured Bacteroidales bacterium | reverse complement strand
GCTAAAATGTATACTTTTGCCCATAGTTGGATTGATTTTGTTTGGCGACAGAAATCTAACGAAAATGGGCTGACATCGCAAATGAAGTCAGCCCTATTTTTATTCGTTTGCTATATTTTTATCGGACAGCAATAATTTTATTATCTGTTTGTACCTCTATTGGCCCATGATAGACTTAATATATTGATTTTCACGAATACTCAATTCCCCGACAATACTTATCGTTTTCCATCTATTCAATATATTGCAAGGAGAATAATGTTTAAGCGTATTCAATCCCATTTAAAGAGCCGGCGAATAAGTCCGTGTGGGAACAGAACGGGAACAATATATATAAAATAAAATTGGCTAAGCGTTGATTTTCAACTACTTAGCCAATTTGTTTGTACCCAGAGCCGGGATCGAACCGGCATGGAAGTGAATCCACTGGTGTTTGAGACCAGCGCGTCTACCAATTCCGCCATCTGGGCTTTTAGACGGGGCAAAAGTAGATATTCTTTTTGATTGCAGCAAGTTTTTCAGACTTTTTTTTCAAAAAAAGGATATATATAGATTTGCGATTAAAAATATTAATTACATTAGCAAATGATTTATCATAACATATATATTTCGGAACGAGAACGGACAGATAGGTGGAAGACAGCGTTTAAGAACGTTCCCCGTACCGTAACAATCAGTCCCCAATGACAACAAAAAACTATCGTATGAAAAACAGATATTGCATTATTATGGCTGGTGGTATCGGAAGCCGATTTTGGCCAATCAGCCGAACAAACCGACCGAAACAGTTCTTGGATTTTTTCGGAACAGGACATACTTTTTTGCAACTCACCTACGAGCGTTTTCGTAAAATTATTCCTTCTGAAAATATCTTTATCGTAACGAACGAACAGTATGAGGATCTGGTAAAACAACAAATTCCGGAAATCGATGCCGAACATATTTTGTTAGAGCCTCAACGAAGAAATACGGCTCCGTGCATTGCGTGGGCGGCATATCATATTCAGGCTATCGACCCGGAAGCCAATATTGTCGTAACTCCCTCAGATCATCTGATTCTTAAAGAAGATACTTTTGCCGAATGCATAGAAAAAGGTCTGCATTTTGTCGAAGATTTCCCGGCTCTTCTGACTTTGGGGATAAAACCTAACCGGCCGGAAACGGGTTATGGATATATCCAAATCGGTGATGAAAGCAACGGAGATATTAAAACGGTAAAGACCTTTACAGAAAAACCCAGTCAAGAGTTAGCCGAAGTTTTTATTGAAAGCGGCGAGTTTTTCTGGAATTCGGGAATATTTATCTGGAATGTACAAACGATTATCAAGGCTTTTCAACGATATCTCCCGGAAGTTTCGGCTCGATTTGAGTCGGGTATCGGGAAATTCAATACCCCTGAAGAAAAGACATTCATTCAAGAAAATTTTCCTGCCTGCCAAAATATATCGATCGATTTCGGTTTGATGGAAAAGGCTTCGAATGTTTTTGTCCTTTGCGCCGATTTCGGATGGGCTGATGTGGGTACATGGAGATCTCTTTATGATATTTCGCCTAAAGATAAAAGCGGGAATGCTCACCGTGAAGGGAAATCGCTTATTTATGAGAGCGAGAATAACATCGTTGCTGTTCCTAATGATAAACTGGTCATTATCGACGGTCTGAAAAATTATATCGTTGCCGACTCGGCTAATGTGTTGCTTATTTGCAGAAAAGATGAGGAGGAACGCATTCGCCAAATCGTAAATGATACAAAAGCACGATTCGGAAACGAGTTTATTTGATAAACAGCCGTTTACATTCGAACCAAAGCCTTAGTTCAATAAATCTCAGGGGGGATATTATGTCCAGACAGATTATTCGTTTAGGATTATGCCTATGCTGTACACTGTTTTACGCTTTGAATATAATGTCAGAGAAGAAATTATATTTTGAGCATTTAACGGTGGAGAAAGGTCTTTCGTCTAACTATATAGAGTGTATTTACCGAGACTCTATCGGATTTGTATGGATAGGGACAACAAAAGGTATAGATCGTTTTGATGGATATAGTATCAAGAACTATTCATTATATAACCAAGAAAATAAAGTTGAAACAGCTCGAATCAACGCAATTTGCAATGCCTCTGAAAATAATCTTATCGTTGCAACGGATATTGGAGTATTTAAATATCACCGAACGCTCGATTCCTTGACATTTATTAATTCTATTAGTTATAATGTCCCAATCATATCTATTTATCAAGTAAATTCAAATTTATACATTTTAGGCACAAAAAAAGGGCTCTTTTTAGTAAACAAGGATATAATAAAATTGTCGTCTTATCTCCCCAAAGAGGCAATTCTATCCATACAATCATACAATAACAAATTATTAATCTTAACCCCTTACAAATTATATATCGGAACGATATTAAACGGACAACAAATCCAATTCTCAACAATTCTGACGGCTCCTGGAAATACCCGGTTTTCAGCAATGGCTCAGCAAAACGAACAAGTTTTTATTGGGACAGAAAAAAATGGAGTTTTTGAAACCGATTTAAAAACTAAACAACTAAAAAAACTAAATGCGATAAAAGCTAATCTTATAACCTCCATTTTCATCTCTCAGAAACATCTGTTCGTCGGAAGTGACGGTGCGGGATTAATTATATATGATACAGACTCAAAAAAAATCCATAATTATATCCATTCTCCTCAAAATTCTAAATCAATAGCATCTAATTCTATCTATTCGGTACTAACAGATCAAAATGGGATATATTGGATAGGGACTTATTCTTCTGGAGTTTCTTTCTCTCAACAATATAATACTAGATTTCAAGAAATAGGTGACCTTAAAGGGAATAGTATTCGATCTTTCCATATCATTGATTCATGCAAAATTATTGTCGGAACACGTAATGGACTTATTTACAAAGACGGAAATAATAAATACTCCTTTTCTTCTCAAAATACCCCGTTCATAAAATCGAACATTACTCTTTCTATTTCACCTTATACTTCTGAGAAATATTTGATCGGCACATACGGTGGAGGCTTATATCTCTTTGATACGAAAAACAAAAAACCCGAGCCTTTTTTCATAAAAGATAACCAACTTTTGGCAGATGAGTCAATATATGGATCTGTATTTTTAAACGGGAAAGTCTATTTAGCTACTTTAAACGGCCTAATTATCATAAAAGAAAATAAAATCGAAAAACAATTGACAGATAAAAATTCAGAATTGCCTTCATCCTTAATTTATAATTTTACACCAGACAGCCTGACTTTATGGCTTGGAACTTCACGAGGCATTTCACGTTATAATATTTTGTCTGAAAAATTAGAAAATATTCAATTTACAAATCATCGTAATGATTTTCGAACCAATTATATCTATAAAGATTCTAAAGGAGACATCTGGCTATGCGGGAATGAGTCTGGAATAATTCGTTTTTCCCCACAAAATGGAAACGTCGAATTACTCGGAGATAAACTTGGAATTTCTCCTGATCATATTTCGGGAATCATAGAAGACGGGAATCATCATGATTACTGGATTAGTTCTGGGAACGGCTTTTTCCGATATGACAGTTCTTCCGGAGAAATACAAAGCTATAATCGACAAGACGGCTTACCATACCTGTCTTTCTGTCCTGGAGCATGTGCCCGAAAAGAAGATAATACAATTTATTTCGGCTCGGAAAGAGGATTGATTTATTTTCGTCCCGACTCAATACAACAAAATATTCCAGTAGCACATATTGTTATCACAAATATTCAAGTCAAAGGCAAAGATCTTCATTTATCTGCCCAAAACGATTTTTCTCATCTGATCTTAAACACCGGAGAGAATTTTTCTATCACAATTACTAACGCAAATTTTAAACAAGCATATGCTGGACATTATAAATATTTTTTACAAAACCATAGTACCGAATGGGTATTAATTAATGGGAATAAAATTGCATTTGATAATTTACAAGCAGGAGACTATTCTCTATTTGTTAAATACAATTCGGATGGAACAAATTGGAGCCCTGAGACAAAAATTCTGTCTATTCATATAAAAGCCCCGTTCTATCAATCTAAAATATTTATTGCCATTTTATCTATTTTTATCTTATTGGTTATACTTTTAAGTTGGAAATGGAAAAACAAAATAAAAGCCATTCTAACGGCTGTAAAGTCTTCATCAAAACTGGTAACTCGCAAAAAAAGTATAACAGAATCTGAAAAAATAAAAGAGCAGCTAAACGCCATAAAATCTTTTATGGAGAAAGAGAAGCCTTACCTTAATCCTCATTTTTCTATTAAAGACATCGCCGACGGAACTGGATATACCGTACACGAAATCTCTATGGCACTGAATGATGGTATAAAACAAAACTTTTTTGACTTCGTAAATGGATATCGTGTTGAAGCTGTTAAGATAAAATTGGTCGGGGAAGAGGCCAACTCTTTAACGCTTCATTCTTTAGCCGAAGAATGTGGTTTTAATTCTAAAACTTCTTTTTACCGTATTTTTAAAAAAGTTACGGGAAGTACCCCTATGGAATATAGAAAAAAATATATCGAATCACTATCTGAACAAACCAAAAAGCTATAAAAAGTCTACAAAATACAAGATATTTATTCTGGGAACAAAAGTTTGGCATATATTCTACTCTTCTTTTTCCGAAGCATAAATCAAAGGTTTTGTAAACGTAAGGGCAAAAGTATTTGCTCCCGGTTCTGAGAATGTATAACAGATGATTTTATCATTCATCGCAAAATGCGGATGCGGATGATTTTGCATACCTGAATAAGGGAGTTTCGAAACAATATCTATTTCTCTTTGTGTTTTTATATTAAAAAACGATACCCTTACAGAATCTGTTTTCTCCCATTGTTTATATCCATGATCTGCCACCAGATAAATTCCCGACTTACTACTCGACGCATGAGATAATGCATCAGGCCAGATTAACTTCGGCTCACCAAATGTCCGTTCTTTATAATTAAATGCAATTCGACACACTCCTTTTCCCCCACGGTTTCCATCCTTATCAATATACCATAAATACTTCCCTGAAGCATCCCACCACTCATGATATATATTATTAGGCTTAGGAAATACCGGATTTACCGTACCATCAGAATAGACAATCCACATACGGTTATCAATAGGGATACGAATATCTGAAGGCCCATAATACCCGGTCTGATCTTTAAAATAATCTTGAGCGACAAGCATCACATCATTATATATTGGATGCATCTGTGCATGATTGTAACGTCGGTCCAAAACTGCCCAGAGCTTTGGCTTCTCTCCATTTATGGAAACAACTCCCACATAGGTTTTATTATTTGTAGGATAATTTCCTGAATCAAAAGCAAATCCAGAACCGTCAGCTGTCGGCGACAAATGAGTAACGACTTGACGAGGACTGGAAGAATCATCGACAAAATGAGGTATCCCAGCAACTTTTATTATTTTATCGTCAGATAAAGGTCCTCTTTTCATTACATCATAAAAATCGCCTATAAAACGTTGACCTAATGGAGGCTTTACCCAATAAACGTCTCCTGTCTTCACATCAACATAAGAGGAAGAAGAGGTGATTTTCATTTTTTTATATCGACGAACCTCATCCTTATCTACATCGAACAAGGCAATTGTATAATTTCCTCCTTTATCAGACAACCAAAACCATATATACCGACCATCATCGGTAACCGAAGGATTTGTATAATACATAGACAATTGATACTTTGTCAAATGTGTTTGTAAGACATACGATACAATTCCGTTCGGATTCACATATTTACGGAAATGTTTTGATTTATCAAGTTTCTGCTGCAAATATGCTTCCGGGACATCAACATTTTTATTTTTTTGTATCTGCCCTACTATCGGACAACAAAAAAGTGCCCAAACCCACGTAAAAAACAGATTTTTATTTATAACTCTCATAATTCTCTATTTTTTATTTTTTTTATTTTTCCAACAAAGGGGTCAAATCGACATAATATGCCTGCATATAGGTGTCATTAACCGGACGTTTATAGTAAAGGCGACGGCTATCTCGCGAAAAAGCCGGATTGGAATGGCCTTCTTGCAGCCATGTAATTTTTATTCCCGAATGTCTAAATACGACTACAGCCGGTACCGTATCTCCAGAACGATATATACATAACCAAACAGGGTCATCGAAATAAAAACTATCACCCGCAAACCATTTTTTATCGTACGACATTGCTGTATGATTTGCCGGACCAGCAAGAGTCCTTATATATTTGCCATCTCTATTCCATAATTTAATACATAGATTATCTGGTGTTCCATCCTTCGTTTCTTGATCAACACCGTATAAAAGATCATCATCATACCAATGCCAATGCAATGGCTTATCTGAACCTCTTTCTGGGAAATAATGTCCGAAAATTTTCAAATCAGAGCCATCTAATCGGGAAGTAAACAAATGTTGTTTCCCTCCTTTAGGAACAGCCGCATACCCTATATAGGTATCATTGGGAGATATTTTACCGTGTACAAATCTCCATGTATCAGGCTGAGGACGTCCCGACCATTTTCCTTGACTATAAAAACAGACTAACTGATCGGCTCTTATCCGTTGTGTTATTATATTACTATGAACATCCAACTGGTATATACCAACCGGTCCTAACTCACTCCCTTTTATGGCATGCAACAACACCTGTCCATTATGACCTATTCCTCCCGGCCAACAGTTATAATAAGGACCACTCTCTATCTGTCCTGTCTCCACATTAATGACTTTCACTTCTCCATACCCATTACTACCTATGACTATGCGATGATTATCGATCCAATGAGTCATAGCACCATTATGAAAGTTTGTAGAAGTTACATTTTCTACGACTAAACGCTGTCCTGTCAAATCTCGATTACAAACCCATAAATCAACTGGTGTTTTTTCCATTCCTGATTCATTGTCATGATATACGATATAAGCAATTCTTTTCCCGTCGGGGCTTTCAGGCGACTCTCCAAAATAGCCAAAAGAACTGTTTTTGAGAGGAGGCCCGACCGGGACTTCTTTCAATATCGGCAGATTATCCGGGATCTTCCACTCATTAAGAGTAATCCTCCATTTTCTTGCCAACTCTTTTCGCTTGGCATTTAGTTGCGCTGGTTGAAGAGGAGTATTATATATTATGATTTCACCGATTTCTCCCTTCAAATTCTGCTCCACATCCCCAATCAATCCTCCAACAGTCATTTTATCGAAAGGTAACGGCTCAAGTTTATTAAAAACCTTTCCACATAGAGCTCCGTCAATTTTATAATCGCCAGGCCATATCTTTCGAGAGGTACTGTTAATCATATCAGATGTAGTAACATGTGAAAATTCTATCAAATGCCATTTTTTATCCGTATTGTTTCCCTCTGGATGTTGATTCCCCGTAAATCCTGTTTCTAATCTGAAATTCGCCCCATCAGAAGCTATATTCAAAGAAGGATAGTCTTTTCCCATACCTAATATTACGGACTTTTTACAGACATCGGTCAATCGAGCAACAACAAAAACATGTATTGACCCAAATTTTAACTCTGGGAAAACAGAAGACTCCAATTTCATTTGGGATTTTCCATTAAATCCAACAGATATAATCACACTATCTCCAACTACATCTTTTCTCAATTCAGGAAATTCCTTTCCCGGGAAAGAGACTAAAGAAAATTCTCCGACATTGCTCTTCCATGAAAAGATTTTCCCGTTCGCATCAAATTGAAAAGCATCTTGTCTATCGGTATTAAAATGTAACAAAGGCTGCGATGTTCCTATAAATGGTAAAAATATAGCCAATGCAAACAATATAAATACCGTTTCTTTTCTCTGTTTCATATCTTTTTAGCTTCGATCAAAAAGAAGTTAATCGTATTAATTCTTGTACCGGGACAAAGGCTACGGTTTGTATTCCTAATACTGTTGTCGTATAACATATATATTTATCATTCAGACAGAATTGAGGGTGAGGATCGGCATGATAAGGAGCTCCTCGCTTAGAATATCCTATCGGAAAATCAGAAACAATATTTATCTCTTTTCCTGTATGGGCATTATAAAAAGCCAACCGACAACCTTTTTCCCACGTATAAGTTCCTATATCTCCAACAAAATAGCTTCCCGTTTTATCACAGTGAGAATGACATGTTCCATTTTTCCAGACAGAGACTCTTTTCTTGGTTTTCAAATCAAAATATTCTGTACCATTATCATAATCGACATAATATATACGTGAGCCATCTGACGACCACCACTCATGTGTATGTTGCGTCACTTGTTTATAAGAATCCGGATAAATCGAATATGCTTTTTTACCTTTACGAATAAGCCATATCCGATTTTTATACCAAATACGTTGCCCTGTATTTCCATCTCTCCAATGGTCTTGCGCTATAAGTTGCAAACTTGTATCGACCGGGCTAAATTGTCCATGATTATAACAAACGTCAAACTCCTGCCATTTTATAAAAGGCGATCCATCTAAAGGCAATTCTCCTACTGTCCATTGGTTACCGTCATGAGAATCAATATTTACTGCCGTTTTTGTTGCATTAAATGTTAAATGTGTTGCTGGTCGCACCGAATAACGTCCATTTCCATAATTCAATTTATTTACGACCGTAATTCTCCCTCGATCGCCAGGCTGTTTTTTGTACAATGTGCGTCCAGAAAACCAATACACCTCTCCGCTCTTCAAATCAACAACAGGCGTTGCATCTTCAAAACGAGTTTCTGGAAAGACATATATTTCGTCTGTTTTAAAATCGATACACCCCAACACTCGTCCCAAAGAAGGGGGATAGGCGGCATAAAACCAATAATATCGACCATCATCGGTATAACTGATATTTGTAAAATAGAACGAAAGTTGTAAGGGTGCAACGTGTTTTTCTAAGACAAAACTTTCTACTCCACTTTGAGGATCTTTCCATTTCTTAAACAAAGAGGAGGTAGAAGGATCAAAATAAGGCTGGGCATAAATGCCCAAAGCCTTTATTCCGAATATAAAAACCAATATGTATTTTATATAAGGATTCATCGTATTATTTAAAAATTAATTTTTCTACTTATTTTTTCTCCGTTTGCTTCTAAATTCAAGATATACACACCTTTAGCAAATTGAGTTTTACCAATACGCATTTCATTATCTGCTGTTACTTTACTATACATAAGCTTTCCGGAGATGGAATACAATGATACCTTTTTCAGATCATCGACATTTACAGATATAATAATCTCTGTCCCATTATCTCGTATTTTTAATGACTCTTCGGCCGTATTATTTTTTACACTCGAAAGAGTTTTAGGCATCCAACTCACGCTATATAGATTTGTATAATCATTATTAAATCCGATACGAATTCGAAAAGATTCTACATCTTTAAAAGGTGTTTCTGAAATATCTATGACTTCAGGCTCGGCTCCATCTTCAGGCGCATAGAAAGAATATGACCAAGTGAGATTTTTGTCTTCAGTAGAAACCAACTCAACACCAATTACAGAACTCGGTTTTGCATTATCTCTATCGATACTGATCCACTTTATACCTCCAGTAATAGGGGAACTTTCGATACTGACATTTTTCTTTGCACGCAGTAAACGCTTTCCGTCTCCATTCATGTCGAGTTTCAAAAAATAACTGGCATAGCTTCTTTTAACCGTCCACATAATCCCGTTTGTACCTTTAATTACCGGATTCGGGGATAAAAATTTCTCATTATTTTCACTTCCGATTGTATAAAATCCTTTATTTTCATCAGATTCATCATCCATGTATCCAAACAGATATGTCGTCTTCAGCCACGTTCCCTCGCCATTACTTCCTTGTGTATCTTCACAAAAAGCTTCCTGCCATGTTTCGTCTATTTGTTGAGCTTGAATAAATGTTACGGTAAACAACCCAATAACAATTGATAAAAAAGTCTTTGTTCTCATAATAGTTTAGTTTAATGGTTTTACAACTTGATATATTTTTTGCAAAGCGTCTCTTCGCGTTTGCTTCTCTACTTTCAAAACTACACCCGACAAGAGCTGCCACTCTTTCAAGGTTTCATCATCGACCGGAGCATTCAAGCGGGCCTCCCAGTCGGGCAAATATCCTCTCAATCCCATATATTGCACCATAGGGAAATCGGCATCTCCGGGTTTTACATCCCGATAATAAATAAGGGTGGCTTTTGCTGCAATAAGTTTTTCTTGTATTAATTGTATTGGAACATTTTTATTTTTTTCATTCTGGTCGATCATAAGCGACGCAGCTATACCGGCGGCCTCGCCTAAAGCCATCCAACAGGGTTCCATTCGCAAGGTAGAGAAACCTATGTGCGATCCTGAAACCGGTACGGGGATTAAAAGGTTATCGACCTTTTGAGGCACAATTACGCCATAAGGAACGGTATAAGGCGCTGTCGGATAACTGAGGAATCCGTCTAAATGAACTCTTCCTTGCTCCCGTTTCAACACGGCATGCGAATCGAGAGCATAGTGGCTTGCCGTTATACTACTCGAATGCAGGGGAGGACGTTGTCCAATGGCCACAGGTAGTGCATCATTTGCCGTAAAGAAATATTGGCCGACAAAACGCCGTCCTTCCCGAACATATACTTGACGGGGAAATCCATTGTTATCCGGATATTCATCTTTTGCCAATCCCCATTCTTTGCATGCCTTACGGAATGCTGAGGGCAACTCCTTTTCGTTTTGAACGAACCAAAGTAAACCCAGAGTATAATCTTTCAACCGCTGGGCAAAACGGTCTCTCCATTCCCAACTTGCAGTAGGCCATGCCCAATTTTCTTCCGGAAGATCGGTCGATAAAAATGCCAGATGCTGGTTATTGGCATCGGTTTTTCCATTCGGTAATTTCACCATATTTGTAATTTTAGCGATGCCCCAACGATTTCCGGGAATGCCGGTCGAATCGCCTTTAGCCATCAATATGCGATTCCGGTCCATCATCTCTTGTGTGACTTGCATCATCTCAACACCGGTGTGTCGCCCGCTCCACACATCATCGATCAGAGACATGTATTCATCTCGGTTATACCGTTCGGGGCGTTTTATTTCCAAACGATTTTCAGGATTACGTGTTAAGCACAACCGATAATTATAAGCTTGTACCGCATTATCTCCTTGAAAGGTAGAACCTTCGGACTCATATCCTTCATATCCGTTAATAACTCTCTTCTTCCCCGATGATGCCATCCAATATCGATATACTTTACCGGCTCCTATTTCGTTAAACTCTTCACGCGACTCCCGTCCTACCCGGAATGGAGCTCCGGCTGCCGCACCCAAATCACCTTCGTACGTAGCATCGATAAAAACCGGTGCCGCATATCTCTCCTTTTCGCCGTTTTCCCGATTCGTTACAGAAATCTCCAGGATTTTATCGCCTGTTTTTTTTATATTATCCGGAGCGGAATCAAATTGGCGAAGTGTCTTGACGGTAATAAACAAAGATTGTTCTTTGATCATCTGGTCGAAAATGTGAGCTGCAACAGAGGGCTCAAAATGATAGCCGTCGCTACAATCTGCTACTTGAATCGAACTCTGCCCATAATGGTCGACATAATATTGTTTTACCCGATCAACAAACTCTTTGAACAGTCCTGTTGTGGCCCCTCGTGTAGCAATATCGGTTGCTCCCAATCCATTGGCCGGCAGCCCCCCGATATTTGCCGAACGCTCCAGAATGACAGAGTTTTTCCCTTCTCTTGCGGCAGCCAAGGCACACATAATTCCTCCGGGAGTGCCTCCGACAATCACTAAATCATAACGGTTCTGAGCAAACCCCGATGATAATGAAACCATCAATAAACAAAGTGTGATAATTCTTAATTTCATATTAGTTTTATTTATTTTGTTAATTCTCTTAATGTACTGGTAAAGGTAATACCAACTGTCGACCCTTCAGTTTTTGAGAATGTAAAACAAATAATTTTATCTTGTAAAGCAAAATGAGGATGAGGATCAGCATTCCATCCGGGATAAGGCATAGATGTAACAATATCTACTTCTTTCCCTGTAGCAATATTAAAAAAAGAGACACGCACCGAATTTGAAGTTTCAAATGTTTTATGCCCATGATCAGCAACTAAATAAAGAGATCGACTGTCACACTCGGCATGACCTAAAGAATTGGCCCATATCAACTCCGGATTTCCGAAAGAACGATTCTTATAATCATAAGGGACTCGGCATACCCCTTTTCCTCCATAATTCCCCTTTTTATCAATATACCAAAGTATATCGCCAGTAGAATCCCACCATTCGTGGTATATATCATTTCCTACTGGGAATACAGGTTTTGCTTCTCCATCACTATATATAATCCACATTCTGTTTTCAATTGGTATTTTTGAACCGACCTCTCCATATTGTCCCTGATAATCATAAAAATAATCTTGAACGGCTAACATGACATCATTATACTTCGGATTCATTTGTGCATGGTTATAACGACGATCAAGCGTTGTCCAAAGTTCTATCGGGGAGCCATCTAACGGGACCACTCCTAAATAAGTCTTATTATTTGCATAATAGTGACCCGAATCGAAGCAGAAGTTTTTATGATCAGCACTAAACATCAGATGTGTAGCGACTTGTCGAGGAGGCTTACAATTATCAACGAAATGCGGAATCTTGTTAATAACAGAAATCGTCGCATCATCTCCGGGTGAACGCTTATATAATTTATAAAAATCTGTCGTATGCCGCTGAGAGCCTCTTGGTTCTACCCAATAGACATCTCCCGTAATTGTATCGACAACAGAAGAACTCTCAGCAATTTCCATATCTGCATACCGAACAACCTCATCATTCTCAAAATCAACTAATGCTAAAGAATTTTTATTGTCTTCTTGAAGCCAAAACCACATATAACGACCGTCAGAGGTAATTCCCGGAGTCGTAAAATACATTGTAGATTGTTGCTTTGTAAGATGAGTCTTCAAAACAAATGTCTCTATTCCGTTAGAATTAACGTATTTCTCAAAATGTTTCGATTTTTCCAATTTGTCTTTCAACCATAATTCTGCTGGAGTAGGATCATTACTTTCGGGCAATTCTTTTATTGCATTTTCCCAATTTTCGGTAATCACCTCCTGAGCATGGGTACACGAACATAAAATCAAAAAAAACAATAACAAAAAATTCTTAACTATTCTCATTTTTTCTATCATATAAATTTAAGGCTTTTAATAATGCTTCCATATAATAATAATCAGCATAATTGATATTACAATCTATTTCTGTTTTCTTTTGCCAATGCCCCACAGAATGGAGTATTAAGCACTTGTAATAATTTTCTTTGGCTAAATAATCTTCCGAACTCAAACGATTGACTAATCCTACTGCAATATTATAATACCTCAATGACTTAACCGAATCTTTTACTTGTTTGCTTAAATCAAACAACCCACAAGCTGCAATAGCTCCAGCCGAAGCATCTCTATATGTATCTGGAATACAAGGGTCATCAAAATCCCAATAAGGGATAAGATCTCCCGGCAAATGAGATATAAAACGATCGGCACAACGAGAAGACATTTCTAAATATTTTTCATCTTTTGTTTCACGATACATCATTGAATAACCATAAATTGTCCATGCCTGACCTCTTGCCCAATCCGAATTATCATCATATCCTTGATGTGTCTCTCTTTTCACAATCTCTCCTGTTTTTTTATCAAATTCTACTACATGATACGTACTATAATCTGGCCGGAAATGACATTTTATCGTATTGTCAGCATGTCTCACCGCAATATCTGAAAAATAAGGTTTTTGGAATTTTTTTGCAGAGAACATCAACAACTCAAGATTCATCATATTATCAATAATCGTATTATGATATTTTTGTGTAACTGTATCGGCTAAATTTCCCCAAGAAAGCAATGTCCCTATTTTAGGATTGAATCGTTTACATAATGTCTCCGATGTTTGCTCCAGCACAGGCAGATAACGATTGTCTTTCAATAAACGATAACCATTTCCATAACTACAATATATCATAAATCCTATGTCATGTATCCCTTCATATGTTTTTATTGGATCAAGGACCTCGGTCCATTGACGTGCCGGAGCAACCCAAGAAGTATCTCCTGTCAATTCATATATATACCATAATGTTCCGGCATAAAATCCACTCACCCAATCTTCTATCGGCACAAGTCGTATGGTTCCGTCTTTATATGAATTACGAGGTATCATATCTCCTTTCCCTGCATATTCTAAAGATTTTTTATATTGATGAACAATAAATTCTGTTATTGAATCTACATCAAAAGTTATTTGCTCTTTTTCTGTTTGAGTCAACAATCTATCTTTATAACTTTCTGTTTTACAAGACATTGAAAACAAACCGAAAATACTTCCCAGAACTATTAATTTAATCTTCATAATCTTTTATGGCGTCTAAATTTTCACATTATTATTTTTCTGCTCCCTCTCCATATCCTGGATTTTGATAAAATCCCTCAGGATTACGAGTAAGTCTGATTTCATATGCTGGAATCGGAAATAAATAATGCGTCTTTTTCAAATTAGCTTTATGCCCAGTATAAGACGAACGGCCTAATAACTCTTCTAATTTTCCTGTTCTCAACAAATCGATTTTTCGACTTTCTTCGTAACACAACTCTCGAGCCCGTTCATTCAATAGTTCGCTAAAAGTAAGTGTTGATTCGGTATAATCTTTAAAAGCCGGCGTTTCTTCAGCACTTTTGGGATATCTTGCTCTTTCAATCAATCTATTCACCGCAATTACAGCTTCAGTTGTAGCCATTCCTCCATTCAGTTTTATCTCTGTCTCGGCAAACATCAATAAAACATCAGCAAAACGAAGTAAAGGGTAATTATTCTCACTCTGAACCCAACCACTGGAAAGTAATTCATTCCAATTTCCTTGCCGATATTTGGGAATGAACATCTTCTCTCGATCTGAAATTAATGTTCTCGACCAAACTCCGTCTTTAAGAACAATTGCAGAATCTTGTATATTCCAATTATAGCGCATATCTCCTTTCTTATATTTGGAAATAAATGTTCCTACTGGCAAAATATTTCGCTTTCCACAATATGCGCCATATAATCTGAGATC
>CASFRL010000143.1 GCA_949297285.1 uncultured Bacteroidales bacterium | reverse complement strand
GTAAAAAACAAAATATCCGATTTCATCTTATGGAAAGGATATTCGGCCATCACAATTTGGCCGTTCATATTTGTAAGAACAGACAAGGAGATCGACGATGAGTTGATTAACCACGAAAAGATTCACGGACGGCAGCAGCTTGAAATGGCCATAATCGGGTTCTATGTGTGGTATGTTTTCGAGTGGATCATAAGGTTATTTGTAAACGGCCCGAGAGAAGCGTATAGAAATATATGCTTTGAGAGAGAAGCGTATGACAATGAATCAAATACTGATTATTTAGAAAAACGACAATGGTTCGCGTGGAGAAAATATCTAAAACGATGAAAAGGATTATAGAAATAATCGTTGTCGTCGTTTTGATCGGGATAGCTTTTGTCTGGGGAAGGCGTAAAGGAGAACAAAAACCGGAACGGTTACGAATCGATACGGTTATCTTTCGGGATACAATACGCGATACGCTGCTTGTCCCTCAAAAAATCTACCTTACACGGATCGATACGGTATATATGCAACTGCCGAACGATACGGTAAAAGTTCCTGTATTGGTTCCGATAGAGCGAAAAGTGTACAGTACACCGGACTACAGGGCCGTTATCTCCGGATTCAGGCCTAATCTTGATAGCATGGAAGTATTCCCAAAAACAAAGGTAGTAACGCAAACCATCGAAACGGTAAAGCCTGCTAAACGGAAATGGATACAGTTCGGCATAGGTATAGGAGCCGGGTATGATCCGTTTAAACAGTCATTACACCCTACCATTCAAGCCGGGATATACGTGCCGTTATTTTGATATTTTATTGTATAGCACATAGTCTATTACCGATCTGTTTGCCCGGTCTATTTTGCTTCTGTCAAAATCAATATATATAGAAGTAATCGAGCTTCCTATTTCGTGCCCTAAAGCGGCGGAGATAGTCTCTTTGGGAATATCCAATTTAGCGGCTATCGTTGCCCAAGAGTGCCGGGCCCAATAGGTAGTAAGATCTGGAAATAGCGGGCTATATATCTTTTTACCCCCAAGACCTACTCTCTTAACCGGACCTATCTGCTTCAAATTACGGTTTAGTCGTTGTGCATAGTCTCTGTAATTTGCGTATCGGTCCAGTATATTCAACAAGTAATTTTCACCTTTATACTTGTTGATAATCTCAATAGCTTCAGGTTCTACCTTGATAGAATACAGTCTGTTGGTCTTAGCACGGTGATATTCGATACGTCCATCTCTGATCTCTTTAAGATTGCACAAATCAACAATGTTTATGCCGATAAGAAAGAATATAAGCTTGAACATATCCAAATATTGTTCCGTATGATGTTCTACAGGGAAAGAAAAGAGTGTCCTTAGTTGGTCAACTGTCAATGACCTCTTCACAGTAGCCTCCGGTCTGATCTTAAATTTTCTGAACGGATAAAAAGTCGTTATCTCATCGTCTATTGCACTGTTGAATACAGCCCGTATATTTCGCAAATGAATGTTCCTTGCATTACGAGCTGGAGATGTGATAGATAAAAAAGAATCAAAATTGGTTAACCAATTTCTGTTTATGTCGGTGAAGCGTAAACTTTCGTAGTTAGGGCAGAACTTTTTTATTTTAGACAGCGTATGGTTATATATTTCTATGGTTCTATTTTTTGTCTTTAATCCGATGAAACTTTCAAAATAAGGGATAAAAAGATCTTTAGGTTCATCTTCATCGTTAGAATTATTGTTGAGTAATTTTTTATTCAGCATTTTTTTTATTTCCTGAGCCGTCATCGATGCGATTTCAACACGCATTTGCATTAAAATATCCTGCACTTCGTAGAATCTTATACCGATAAAGCTGTTTAAACTTTTCGCTCTTGGATGTAAAACTACTTTACTGTTTATTTTATCCCATTGTTGAGGCAATACCTTCACTCCTATAGGGAGTAAAGATGTTTTTCCTTTTTGTGATATAGCTATTTTTATAGGTGCAGGTTGTCCGGGTTTGACTGATCTTGCGTCAAGGTATAGTTTTATGCTTGCCATTTTTGCAGGTATTTTGCAGGTGCCGTGGACAAAAATGGACAAAAATGGACGAAAAAACAACAGAAAATGTAAGTTTTCAAGTAAATTTTAGCGTATATGTATAAAAAAAACAAGCGTCGAAAACCTTGTAATTTATTGATTTTCAACGCTTATTCTTGGTGTCGGGGTGACTGGATTCGAACCAGCGACCACACGCCCCCCAGATGGTTTGTCTATGATATAAGAAGTTAATTTTTAGTTGATTAAAAATATTAATTGAAAAATTTGCATGTATTTTGCATGTAACTCGCGCCCTTACTTCCGTTTAGACAGTAAAAAATGGGTAAAATTATAGATTATAGATTAAAAAAAAGGGGGAAAAGGGGGATAGTCCCCGTGATGTCCCCCTTTTTTATTGAATAAAGCTGTAGGGAATAAGAAATCAAAATAAAAATAGTGGAGAATAGTGTACTACACCATTCTCCACTAAATATTCTACTTTACCAATCCGAATTTTCTATATCACCAGAGGTAGCACCATCTCTTATTGTCTTTTCCAAGCGTTCAAAAGTTGTCATCGCCCGTAATTGAGATTTATACAGTGCCTTTGTCATTATTGT
>CASFRL010000142.1 GCA_949297285.1 uncultured Bacteroidales bacterium | reverse complement strand
GGATATAAGTAAAAACATTGTTGTATGATCGGATTGGATGAATTTTCCGTGTCTTTATACTCTATAGTGAATCTTTTGCATTCTCCTGCTGCATCAGAATAATTATCTTCATGAAATTGTATGTCTGTATAGGATGAACTTTCAAGGATAGAAGTGTTATGCTTGAATTTAACAGATACATCTTGTAAAATTGTTGTACCGTCTTTAATAAATTCACTTTTCCGGCTTTCTTCGTTGAAACGGACGGTCCATTTGCCATTTGTCATGTCCTTTGTTGCAGACTCTGCTGTAATGGTTGCTGATAAAAAGCAAATACAGGAAATAAAAACTGTTTTTATAGAAAAGCTGACGTTTTTCATTGTTATATTTTATTAGAGATTCCTTAAGGTATGTTTTTAATATGAATATGAAAATGAGTTGAAGGAGGGGGGACTATTTAATTTGAATCAAGTTCTGATATCCTAAAAAATGGAAGCCCCTTTTACTGTTCCAAAAAACGTTCGTTTAAAAGAATCAATAAAAGGGGCAAATTGATAATTTTTCTATGTCGCCTATAATATCTATTTAATATGTAATTAGGACTCTATAAAAAGGGAGATTTTTCTTGTATGATTAAAGGAACGTTTAATCAAAAAGATTTTGCCTCTTTATATCTAATTTCCATATCAGATATTATTCAACTAACACGTCACAAATATATCCTATTTTATCATTTTTTTATTGTACAAGTTGTTCAAAAAATAGAAAATTCGGCTCAAATTGGAGGGTAAATTAAAAGCGGACAATAATAAGTCCGCTTTTAGTAAAGTTTTTAGTCTATTTCGGGAATATTGTTCAATAAATCTATTTTCCCATCGTCAATTAATTTAAGAATAAGTTCTCCGAATAAAGAGTTTTGCCAGGCAAACCAAGATCGGGTGTAGTTGGATGGATTGTCTTTGTGGAATGATTCGTGCATGAATCCTGTGTTTGCATCGGTCTTTAACAATTGGATAAGACATTCTTTTATTTCTTTGTCGTTTTGGCTGGTGAAAGCTTTCATCATAATACTCATCGGCCAGATCATATTGTATCCGATGTGTGGACCTCCGATTCCTTCACCGGCTTTGCCTTTGAAAAAATACGGGTTATCCTCGCTCCATACAAATTTCCGGGTGTTTTGATAGATCGGGTCTTTTATGTCGACATCACCCAAATATGCCATTGCCAGCAAGCTGGGGACGTTTGCATCATCCATAAGTAATTGATTACCGAATCCGTCGACTTCGAAGGCATATATTTTCCCATATTTGGGATGTTTATAAACGGCATATTTCTTTAATGCATCACCGACCTCTTTTGCTAAACTTTCGCATTGCTTTGCCAACTCGGTATTTTGGTTTACGGTTTTAAGTATTTCTGCCGCTTTTTTTAGTGAGGTTACCGCAAAAAAGTTGGAAGGGATCAGAAACAAGAATGTGGTGGCATCGTCCGATGGGCGGAAAGCTGAGGCAATCAGGCCGACCGGTTTTACCGGATGTCCGTATCCTCCGTTGAGCATTGTATCGGATGCTCTTTCGGTTTTTCTCATGAAAGAGTATGCTCCGAGATCATTTTTCCGTTGTTGATCTTTAAATGTTTTCAAAATAGATGAGACGGCGTTTATCCATTTGTCATCGAAAACGGATGTATCGCCGGTTACTTTCCAATATTCATAAGCCAATCGTATCGGGTAACACAAAGAATCGATTTCCCATTTTCGCTCATGAAGCTCGGGTTTCATTTGGGTATTGTCGCTCATCCAGCCGTTTCCTGTCGGTCCGTCATTGAAAGCATTGGCATAAGGGTCGAGGAGGATACATTTAATTTGACGGCGTATGACCCCTTTTATCATTTTTTTTAGATTTTCATCTTGATTGGCAAATCGCAGATAAGGCCATACCTGAGCACCCGAGTCTCTCAACCACATGGCGTGTATATCTCCAGTATATACAAATGTATCATCTTCTCCGTCTTGAATTCTGTAATGTACTGTTGTGTCGAGGGTATTGGGCAAGCAGTTTGAAAACATCCATGCCAATTTTTTGTGGGTCAGCATTTTGCAGATTCGATCGATTTCATTATCTACGACTTGAGAAACAAATAGTCGCGAATCGGGACGTTTCGATTGATAAACAGTCGTATTATCTTGTATTGCGTACATCGGAGCCTCAGCATGTGCTTCAGAAAGATAAAATGCTGATAAGATTGCACCGACCCCCAATAAGCTTTTTATTTTTGTCATGATGTGTTGTTTTTT
>CASFRL010000141.1 GCA_949297285.1 uncultured Bacteroidales bacterium | reverse complement strand
GGATCATGATATACTCGCTCCCGGATTTTTGCCTTATGCCATTAGAGCGTCTGTGTATTTGATTTTACAAGATAAAGCTCGCCAACAGAAAAAAATATCCGTCTGCTTTATTTCACAAACGGATATTTCTTGATGAGAATTGAATATTATTATCTGTTTAATAAGGAGTCTATTAGCGAGAGAATGATCGAATCGGATAAATTATCTGACCGTTTATTCTCTTCAAATAACGAAGGCTGAAATAATAACTGGTCGAATAGCTGTTTTTCTTTTCGTCTGGTATTATGGCTTTCGAAAAACTTTAGCGCTTCGCGGCTTACATAATAGATCAGATTAGAAGAAAAGGAATCTCCTTTATAAACCTTGTAATACTCGGCTGTATATTCTACCGTATATGCTAAATTAGATAAAAACGTCGGGTCTCCTTTGTAAATTTTGTATCCTTTATCGGTGTACTCCAAAGCGTAAATAAGGTTCGACGAGAAATCGGGATCTCCTTTATATATTCTGTAACCTTTATTGTCTGTTTCTACTGCATAGATCAAGTTTAAGGAGAAATCGGAACTACCTTTAAATATGCTGTAATTTTCCCCTTCGAATATGATCGTATAAATTAAATTTGAAGAGAATGCCGGATTTCCTTTGTATATTTTATACCCGTTATCAAGATATTCTATCGTGTATCCGGGATAATGAAAAACCGGCTTTCTTCTCTCTGTTTCAGAACAAAATACGCTATTTATTATGCAAATGCTAAAAGCAAAAGCTATAATTATTTTATTCATGGAGGTATGACTAACAAGCTTTAAAACTCATGTCTAAACCTTTGACAGAGTGAGTTAAAGCTCCTACCGATATAAAGTCTACCCCGCATTCGGCATAGTCTCTGATAGTGTCGAAGGTTATACCGCCCGACGATTCGGTTTCATATTTTCCTCCGATTCGTTCTACGGCTTTACGGGTAAGTTCTGGGGTGAAATTGTCTAACATAATGCGATCTATGCCTCCGATACGCATAACCTCCTCCAGCTCATCCATGTCACGGACTTCAATCTCTATTTTCAAGTCTTTCCCTTTTTCCTTTAAATAGTTTTTAGCCCGGTGTATTGCATTTTCTATACCTCCGGCAAAATCGATATGATTATCTTTCAATAAGATCATATCGAAAAGTCCGATTCTATGGTTTTCCCCACCACCGATTTTTACGGCCGCTTTTTCGATCATACGCAATCCCGGAGTCGTTTTACGTGTATCCAAGACTTTGGTATGCAGCCCTTCTAAGCGTTTTACATATTTATTGGTGACAGTTGCTATACCGCTCATTCTTTGCATTACGTTCAGCATCAAACGTTCTGTTTGCAAAAGAGATCTGACTTTACCTTCGACCGTGAAAGCTACATCTCCCGGTTTGACGGGAGTACCATCTGAGATAAATATCTCCATTTTCAGGTCGGGATCAAAATCTTTAAAAATACGTTGTGCCATTTCTACTCCGGCCAGGATACCTTCCTCTTTGATTAACAATTTGGATTTACCCATAGCGTCTTCGGGAATACAACATAGAGTTGTGTGGTCTCCGTCTCCTATATCTTCGGCAAAAGCCAGTTTGATTAAATCATCGATTAAATTTTCCATTAGAAATTCTCAATTCTTAATTGGTTGATATAATATTTTTTGTCTGTTATTTTCATCAAGATATGTACTCTGAATTCTTGGTTTTCGGTAATGAGTTTCCCGATCATATATCCCGAATTGTTCTGTTCGCTTTGATGAATTGTCTTGAAATCGACAGGTTTGTTTGCCGAAAAAAATAGAGTTAATTGCTCTTTTGTTTCTTGACGCGTCAATTGCTTTTTTAGCCCGGGAATGACCAAAAAAACTTTTTCTTCCATATATTCTCCCAAAAGCTGAACATTACCGGTCTTGAAAGCATTCGGAATATCTTTCGGAATATTCTGAGCAATTATATTCCCGGTTATGATTAAAAAAAACATCAGTAATGTAAGTGTTTTTGATTTCATAGTAATTGCTTTTGTATATTGACTTTATTTTATGGCAACCTGTACGAATGTTCCGAATTTTCTATAAAAATCATTACCTTTGCATCTCGGAAAAATATCCGAATCAAAACTACTTATTTGCAAATGTAAGTAAAAAGACGGAATATCATACCTATAAGATGAAAATACTCCTTTTAGTTGTCGGAAAAACTGTGGAATCTTATTTCTCGGAGGCGATTCGGGAATATGGTGAACGGATAAAACACTATATTCCTTTTGAAGTCGGTACGATTCCTGATTTGAAAAATACGAAGAATCTCAGTTTTGATCAACAGAAAGAAAAAGAAGCCGATTTGATCCTTAAGTATTTGCAACCGGGCGATTATACGGTTTTATTGGATGAGCGGGGTAAGGAATATACATCGATACAATTTGCCGAATATCTTGAGCATAAGATGCACATTGTATCGAAGCGGCTTGTTTTTGTCATAGGCGGACCGTATGGATTCTCGTCTCGCATATATGAGGTGGCTCGTGAGAAGATCTCTCTGTCGAAGATGACATTCTCTCATCAAATGATCCGTATGATATTTGTCGAGCAACTTTATCGGGCGATGACAATATTGAATCATGAGCCCTATCATCATGAATAGACCGAAATAAAATCCTTGTCGTTTGAAGTCTGAAGAGTATTACTTCCCGGTAATTAGCAGATTACAGAATATGGCATTCGGAAGTCCTGTGCCGAGTTCGGTAAAGAAACTGAATTGAGAATATAGGCCCGACTCTCGAATGTATATGCTATCCGGAATGTCGATACCGAAAAATATCCAGTTTATACGATCGTTTATGTGTTTGTTGAGATCGGTAAAACTCGGTTTTTTAGTGATTGTTTCTCCTGCTTCTATGTCGTGAATATAATCATCCAAAACAGATCTATTGTCGGACAGGAAGAGATAATCACCGTGTAAGGTTTCTTGATAAACCGAGTCGTTACATAAAGGTTCGGGCATAAAACTCAAGCGGGTGGGAAAAGAAAACCGATCGAATTGTTGTGGCTCTTTTAATCGCATCGAAATGATTTTAGACAGTTTATAGTCTCCGATATTGACCCATGCCACATTTATTTCATTGTCTATTTCGTTCAGCAAGATAGAGTCGGCCGAATGTAATTCGGCTTTTGTAAAAAAAGTTTCGATGTCCGGTATCTGATATTGCATGCCCAAGATTGTTCGTATGCCGAAAGCCTCGGGGTTGAATGGTTGATTTTTTGATTGATGTTGCAATCTTGATATAATGCTGCTGTCGTTTACATAAGGGATATATCCCGTATTCCAAATTTTATTTTTGTCAAAAACGGTTTCGAATACGATTTTTTTATGAGGAATCTTGAGATAACGGCTTCCCGGTAACAAATCCGAGTTTATATGAACGTATTGTGAGGGAGAGATATTTTTGGATTCTATTGTTGTTTCTTGATTTTCAGATCGAGATGAACGGGCTGATGCTCGGAGTAATTTGTAATCATTGGATGCTCCGAAAATGCCGTTTCCTTCCATACAGGATAAGAACCGGTTTCCGGTTATCGTATAGTGTGTCAATATGAGAGAGTCCAGACGTTCCTTTTCCGGAACAAAATCCGATGCGATATATTTTTTTATCCATTTCTCGATCTCTTTGCTTTGTCGGGGGGATATATTGCCCCATAGGATGATCCGGGCATTGGACGTGCCGGGACGGTATATCCCTAAAATTAATTTTCCTTCAGGATTTATTTCCTCCATTTTCTTTGCCATGCGGAGAAAAATATCCGGTTCATAATCTGTATGCCGCAGCCATGAACGGATAATGGCGTTTCGATCCAGTGTTTGGATAGCCTCATTTCCTTGCAATTCGAACAAGACAAGGGAGTCGTTTTCGGGAATATATGATAAGATGTTTTTTGTCGGGACACTATGATTTTTTTGAGAGAGTTGATGAAACGCAAAAAGTCCCGAAGATATTATAACAATCGCAAAAACTCCGACGATTCCCCAATGGTATTTCCGATTTTGTTTCATGGCCGAAAAGTTATAGAAATCAACTTAAAACAAATATACTTATAAATCAGATATCTTTCTTCGTTTATCGATGTTTTTTCAGCTTTAAGATAGAATGAATTTCTAAAAAATGATTACATTTGTTCACTGCAAAAATATTTTGCAGCAAAGTCAGAGAAAAAATAATAAATAAATATAGCATCATGAAATTTATTGTATCAAGCACGACTTTACTGTCCCATTTACAAGCGATTAGCCGAGTAATAAATTCAAAAAACTCGATGGCTATTCTTGATAATTTTTTGTTTCGGCTCGATGGCAATTCGTTAACGATGACCGCATCGGATCAAGAAACTACGATGACCACAACGATCGAAGTTTTGGAAGCCGAAGGGCAGGGCCTATTTGCTGTATCGGCAAAAATTTTGTTAGAGCCTTTGAAAGAGTTGCCCGACCAGCCGTTGACCTTTGAAATCAATGATGAAAATTTGGAGATATTCTTATATTTCCAAAATGGTAAATATAATTTTATCGGAGTGAACGGCGATGAATATCCTCAAAAATCACCGTTGAGCGATACGGCCAAAACATTCTCGATCAATTCTCAGGTATTGTTGAACGGAATTAATCGGACGATCTTCGCTACGGCAGATGATGAGTTGCGCCCGATCATGAATGGTATCTGCATGGATATTCACCCCGATGATATAGTTTTTGTCGCTTCCGATAGTCATAAACTGGTTCGTTGCAAAAATGATTCGGTGCGATCAGGAATTCAGGCATCATTTATCCTTCCTAAAAAGCCGGCCAATCTTTTAAAGAACATCTTGCCCAAGGAGAGTGGTGATGTGACGGTTTCTTTCGATGATAAGAATGCTTGTTTTACATTGTCGAATTTTGTTTTGAACTGCCGTCTTATCGAGGGCCGTTATCCGAATTACGCATCTGTAATTCCACAAAACAACACCAATCGCTTGATTATCGACAGAGTATTGTTTACCAATGTGCTGCGTCGTGTATCGGTATTCTCTAATCAGGCAAGTAACTTGGTGAAACTTCAATTATCTGACAATCAGATTGTCGTTTCAGCCCAAGACATAGACTTTTCTACTTCGGCCGAAGAAAATATTTCGTGCAGTTATTCGGGCGATTCGATGAGTATCGGTTTTAAATCGGTTTATCTCATAGAAATTTTGAATAATATATCATCTCAGGAAGTTTCGATCGAACTTTCCGATCCTTCGCGGGCAGGCCTTATTTTACCGATTGAGAATCAGGAAAATGAAGACCTGTTGATGTTATTGATGCCTATGATGTTGACCGATTTTTAAAGGAAAAACTAAATGCAACTGAATCTTAAAAATCCGATTGTCTTTTTTGACTTGGAGACAACCGGAATAAATATTGCTACCGACAGAATTGTTGAGATAAGTTATTTAAAAGTATATCCTAACGGAAAAGAAGAATGCAAGACATTGCGGATTAATCCGGAAATGCCCATTCCTCCTGAATCGACGGCCGTACATGGAATAAGCGACGCTGATGTTGCAAATTGTCCTACGTTTAAAGAGGTCGCTAAGGTGATTGCCCGAGAGATCGAAGGTTGTGACCTTGCCGGATATAATTCGAATCGTTTTGACATTCCGCTTTTGGTCGAGGAGCTCCTGCGGGCAGGGGTCGATATCGATCTTTCGAAACGGAAAATGATCGATGTGCAGACTATTTTCCATAAAATGGAACAACGTACCTTGTCGGCCGCCTATAAATTTTATTGTAATAAAGACTTGAACGATGCCCATACGGCAGAAGCCGATACACGAGCCACCTATGAGGTGTTGAAGTCGCAACTCGATCGTTATGAAAATCTGCCGAATGATGTTGCCGCTTTAGCCGAATTCTCGACCCACAGTAAGAATGTCGATTTTGCAGGTCGCATAGTCTATAATGATAAGGGCGAAGAAATCTTTAATTTCGGAAAATACAAAGGCCGTTCGGTTGCAGAAGTTTTCAAGACAGATATCGGGTATTATGGTTGGATGATGCAGGGCGATTTTACATTGAATACCAAGAATGTAATTACGAATATTAAACTAAGGGCTTTTAATAAATAAAATTAAGCCTTGTAGCCTTTACTCGACAGAGGTTGCGACGCCCACGTGTCGGTCATGTATGGGCGGTTGCTGATAAAAAATGCTTTAGAATTAGGAATGAAAGGGAAAAAAATCATATTGGGTATTACCGGGAGTATAGCCGCATACAAGGCCGCATATTTGGTGCGGGCATTTATAAAGAAAGGTGCAGAGGTGCAGGTCGTAATAACCCCGGCCGGTAAAGAGTTCATTACGCCGGTTACCTTATCGGCATTGACCGGAAAGCCGGTCATAAGCGAATTTTTTACGGCGAATGACGGCACATGGCACAGTCACGTCGATTTAGGATTATGGGCAGATGCAATGGTTATTGCTCCGGCAACAGCAAGCACCATAGGGAAAATGGCAAACGGGATTGCCGATAATATGCTGATAACAACTTACCTTTCGGCAAAAGCTCCGGTTTTTATCGCTCCGGCTATGGACTTGGATATGTTTGCCCATCCGACGACCCAACACAATCTCGATTTGTTGCGTTCGTATGGAAATCATATAATAGAACCCGGAGTAGGAGAGTTGGCGAGTCACCTTGAAGGAAAGGGGCGAATGGAAGAGCCGGATAAAATTGTCGAAGTTCTTGAGCGATTTTTAGCATCCCGATGCGACTTGGCAGGTAAAAAAATAGTAGTTACAGCCGGTCCGACATACGAAAAAATCGATCCGGTACGTTTTATAGGAAACTATTCTTCCGGAAAGATGGGCTTTGCCTTGGCGGAGGAGTGTGCCGAAAGAGGTGCCGATGTTGTTTTGATAGCCGGTCCGGTTTCTCAAAAAACGGTGCATCGCTCAATTCGGCGGATCGACGTAGAATCTGCTCGAGAAATGTATGATGTTGCGTTGAGTGAATATCCGACGGCTGATGCCGCAATCATGTGTGCTGCAGTCGCCGATTATGCTCCAGAACATTATAGCGATATGAAAATAAAGCGAAGTAGCGACGATATGATTTTGCGTTTACGTCCCAATCCGGATATTGCCGCGGCTTTGGGAAAGATGAAACGCGACAATCAGGTATTGGCGGGTTTTGCTTTGGAAACAGATCATGAAGAAGAACATGCATTATCGAAGATGAAGCGGAAAAATCTCGATTTTATTGTTCTGAACTCATTGAAAGATGAAGGAGCCGGATTTAGATGCGATACCAATAAAGTCACAATATTGAAATCTGATGGAGAACAAATTCCGTTTGATATGAAACCGAAAAAAGAAGTCGCTGCCGATATCGTATCTGTTTTGGGAAAGTATCTAAAATGATTGAAAATGAAATACGTATCTTTTTTTATCCTGTTTTTTATATTATTGTCCTCTTCGGTATCAGCCCAAGAGCTGAACTGTCGTGTACAAGTCAATAGCGATAAAATACAAGGTACCAATAAACAGGTTTTTACAACGTTAGAACAAGCGATCTCCGAGTATATCAATACCCGTAAATGGAGCAATGCCCAAATTTCGCCGAATGAACGCATCGAGTGCTCTTTATTGCTTACGGTACAAGAAGCGGAAGATACCCGTTATAAGTGCGATTTGCAGGTACAGTCGAGACGTCCGGTTTATAATGCCTCTTATTCGACGACGATGCTCAATTTCAGAGATACGGAATTTGAATTTACTTATCAGGAATACGAACCCTTAATCTACAATGAAAATATGCTGGAAAGTAATTTGACGGCAGTGATAGATTTTTATGTGTATATGATATTGGGGTTAGATTTTGATAGTTTCTCTCCGGAAGGCGGAACCGTATTTTTCCAAAGAGCCGAAAAGATTGTGGCAATGGGGCAGTCTTCTATGGAAGCCGGTTGGAAAGCCTTTGAGAATAATCGTAACCGTCATGCTTTGATGTCGGCATTTATCGAGCCTCGAACGGCTTTATTCCGAAAATTGTGGTATGTATATCACCGGGAAGGTTTGGATGGAATGACAGTCAGTGTAGATAAAGGAAGAGCAAAAATAACTGAGGCAATCAATCAGTTGCAAGAGGTGCGTTCCGAGGCGTCTACCTCTGTCTTGTTACCATTATTCAGCGATAGCAAGCTGGATGAAGTGGTCAACATATATTCAAAAGCTCCACAGCAAGAAAAAGAGGACATTTATAAAATCCTGATCGGTATATATCCTACGGAGAATAGTCGTTTGAAAGCAATTCGCGAGGGAGATCGTTAATAGAATAATTATGATTCGAAAATTATCTATTCGCAATTATGCATTAATCGATACATTGGACATCGATTTCTTTCCGGGATTTTCTGTTATTACAGGGGAGACCGGAGCCGGTAAATCGATCATTTTAGGAGCTTTGTCTCTTATATTGGGACAACGGGCCGATACGAAAACCGTAAAATCCGGAAAAGAAAAAGCGGTTGTCGAAGGTGTTTTTGATATAACGGCTTACTCTTTGCAGCCATTCTTTGAGCATAACGATATCGACTATGATGCCGATTGCATTTTGAGGCGTGAAGTACAGGCATCCGGTAAGTCGAGGGCTTTTATTAATGACACCCCCGTCTCTTTAGCCCAGTTGAAAGAGTTGGGAGATCAGTTGATCGATATTCATTCTCAGCATCAGAATCTGCTTTTAGGAAATGATCGTTTTCAGATGAAGGTCGTTGACGCTTTGGCTCACAACGGAGAACTATTGGACAGTTATCGCGAAGAGTATAAAAAGTATGTGTCGTTCTGTAAAGAGCTTGAACGATTGAAAACGGAAAACGATAAGAATCGTGAAGAGGAGGATTATATCCGGTTTCAATTAGAACAACTTCATGAGGTTGCATTGGCTGAAGGAGAACAAGAAATGCTCGAGCAAGAGCAAGAAGTACTTGTGCATGCCGAAGAAATTAAAGGAGAACTTTATACTTTGTCTGAATATTTTAAGTCGGAAGATGTCGGTGGACTCTCTTTAGTGAAAAACATGCTCTCCAGAATGCACTCCTTGCAACGTATTTATCCAATGATCGAATCCCTTTATACTCGGCTGGAATCGATTTATATCGAGATGAAAGATATTTCTCAGGATGTAGAAACTCGTTTAGACTCGATTGCTGTCGATCCGGATCGTCTTGCCCGGGTCGAAGAGCGCTTGGATGTGATTTATCGATTGCAACAAAAGCATCGGGTTCAAACTGTTGCCGAATTGTTGGAAATACAACGGAGTTTAGAGAATAAACTTGAATCGATCGATACTTCTGATGAGGCAATATCTTTATTAGAGCAAAAGATCGTTGCGCAAAAAGATAAGTTAAGCCACATGGCAAGTGAATTGACCCGGAAAAGAAGGAAAGAGGCACATCGTTTTTCAGAAGTATTGGTCGCTGCGGCAGCACCTTTGGGTATGCCTAATCTTCGTTTTGACGTACAGTTTATACCCAAAGCCGAACTTGATGAAAACGGAGCCGAACACATCCGTTTCCTATTTTCTACCAATAAGAATCAGCCGTTACAACCTGTTGCCGAGATCGCTTCAGGAGGTGAGATTTCTCGATTGATGTTGTGTATAAAAGCATTGATTGCCGGTGCTGTATCATTGCCGACGATTATCTTTGACGAAATAGATACCGGTGTTTCCGGAGAGATCGCCGACAAAATGGGCGCTATTATGCAAGATATGGGTTGTTATATGCAGGTAATCGGCATAACTCATTTGCCGCAGGTCGCATCGAAAGGTTCGTTCCATTATCGTGTATATAAGTCCGATACAGATTTTGATACGGTAACCCATATTGATCGTTTGGATGAAAAAGGACGTATTGAAGAGATTGCCCGAATGTTGAGCGGAGCAGAGTTGACAGATGCCGCTTTGTCAAATGCTCGTGAACTGTTACATAAATAAAAAGAAAAGAAGGATGGAAAAAAATGAAATGATCTTTGGTATTCGGGCTGTAATCGAGGCTGTCGAATCAGGAAAAGATATAGATAAAATATTGATTAAAAAAGATTTGCACAGCGATTTGGCACAAGAACTTTTTGCTGCGGTAAAAGGGCGCAATATTGTTATCCAAAAAGTACCGATCGAGAAGATCAACCGGATGAGTCGTAAAAATCATCAAGGGGTTATCGCCTTTATTTCGGCCGTAACATATCAACACCTTGAAGATATAGTGCCTATGCTATACGAAGAAGGGAAAAATCCTTTTGTCATTTTGCTCGACGGTATTACCGATGTCCGTAATTTTGGAGCAATAGCCCGAACTTGCGAATGTGCCGGAGTCGATGCGATTGTAATTCCCGAAAGAGGAAGTGTCTCTGTCAATGCAGATGCCGTGAAAACGTCGGCCGGAGCCTTACTTCATTTGCCGGTATGTCGTGAGTCTTCAGTTTTTGAGGCTGTTCGCTTTTTAAAGAATAGCGGTTTCAAGGTAGTTGCAGCATCAGAAAAAGCCGCGGTCAATTATACAAAAGTCGATTATACCGTTCCGGTAGCTATTGTTATGGGAGCAGAAGATACCGGAGTATCCAAAGAGGTGTTGCGTCAGTGTGATGACATGGTTGCTCTTCCGCAAATGGGAGTTATAGGTTCGTTGAATGTCTCGGTAGCAGCAGGGGTTATGATGTATGAAGTCGTACGACAACGGATGTAAGAATTGCCCAAAAACAAGAATAAAGCACAACACGCCGCTTTTTTAAGCGGCGTGTTGTGCTTTATTCTTTACTTAGGTAAAGATCCTGTCTTTTTTATATAATAAAATATATGGTGAAAGAGAGGGGTGAGAGTTATTACTCTCGGCAAGACTATACATCCCCGACCGAATGATTAAGAGCCTTGCATCGTAACGGATAGTGTCGGCGTTTTTTGTGTGTTTTAGGTATTTAGAAGGATAACAAGATTGGTAAGAAGGTAACTCATGACCTTCTACTTATATTCCATCTTTGCAAAGATAGGCTTTTTCTTTAAACTTTTTTCTCGAAAGCGAGAAAAGTTTTGTCGGAATAGCCGATTTATGTGTAATATATGTTAAATTCATAATAAAATGACAGATAAGTGTCTGTGATACACTATTTATGGCCGAAAAAAAGTTATAAATCGACAGATTTTTATCTATTCAAGTCCATATAATTTTAATTTGTTATATAGCGTTTTTCGGTCTATCTGAAGTAGTCGGGCAGCTTTAGATTTGTTGTTTCCGGTTTTTTCAAGAGCCTCTTTTATTAAAATTTTTTCCGTTGTTTCGTTTCGTAAAGGCATTGTTGCAGGTGATGACTCTACCACCTGTTCCGATAATTCCGGAGGAAGTTCAGTCAAAGATATATAATCATTTTGAGCCAATAAAGCCGCACGTTTTATTACATTTTTCATTTGCCGTAAGTTTCCCGGCCAGTTATATTGTAAAAAGAGCGCCGAGCATTCGGGTGTAAATCCGATGACCTGTTTCCCCAATTCTTGGTTTGCCTGGTCTAAAAATAGGTCGGCAAACAGAAGTATATCGTCTTGACGTTCTTTCAATGTCGGAATACGTAACGTAAACTCATTGATCCGGTGGTATAGGTCTTCTCTGAAACTTCCTTTGGCAATAGCATCTTCTAAATTCTCGTTAGTTGCCGTAACTAATCGTATATCGACGGCAATTTCTTGATTGCTGCCTATCGGTTTAATTTTTCTTTCTTGCAATGCCCGCAACAGTTGCACTTGCACTTCGTAACTAAGATTACCGATTTCATCCAGAAACAGAGTACCTCCTTGTGCTGCGACAAATGCACCGGTTTTATCGGCCAGAGCTCCGGTAAAAGAACCTTTGATGTGTCCGAAAAATTCTGATGCCGCCAATTCCCGAGGTATTGCACCGCAGTCGATGGCAATAAACGGTTTGTCCTTGCGTTTGCTGAGTTGGTGTATTTCTTGAGCGATATGCTCTTTTCCGGTGCCACTGGCTCCGTTTATCAGAACAGACATATCTGTGGGGGCTACCAAACGGATGTATTCATGCAATTGTTGTGCTTGTTCGCTTTTCCCTTCTATAAAGCGAGTAGTATCGGGTTTTTTAATAAAAGATTCGCTTTCAGAGTTGGGAAGAGATTCTCTATTGGGCTGCAGTAATTCGTTTATTTTAATCAAGAGTGCTTCAGGATTAAAAGGTTTGGCAATATAATCTGATGCCCCTGACTTTATTGCCGATACGGCCGATTGTATATCGGCATAACTTGTCATGATGATAAAAGGCGGGACGGGGAGGAGTTGCTTCTTCATCCATGGCAATAATGTTATACCCTCCTGATCCGGCAATCTGAGATCTGACAATATTAGATCGAAAGACTCTTTCGACAGATGTTTCTGTGCATCGGTAACATTTCCCGAATGAGTTACTTCAAAACCTTTGCGTGAAAGCCATGTTTTCAGCATTAAGGCAAATGTCGTATCGTCTTCGATTATCAGTACTTTCCTTTTATCCATGAAAATATCCAGTAAGTAGTCCGTTACAAAAGTAAAAGATTTTGCTAAATTTGTTTTGTTCTGTCCTAATTTTTTTACCTATATTATAGATTAAAAGAGTTATTGGTCGAGTTTTATATAGAATATAACTTTAGATGAGTCTTAGGATATACCGAATTATGTGTATCTTTATCCTCTAAAAGTTAGACAGAAAAGATGGTTAGTTTTTTACAGGTAGAAGGTTTGACCAAATCATTCGGTGATTTGGTGTTGTTTGAAGATCTCACTTTCGGTATTTTTGAAGGAGACCGTATCGGGCTGATTGCCAAAAACGGAACGGGAAAAACCACGTTATTAAATATTCTTACCGGAAAAGAAGATTATGATTCCGGAAATGTCGTTTATCGTAGAGATTTGCGAGTCGGATATCTACCGCAAGACCCTCATTATCCATCGGAAATATCTGTCCTTGAAGCTTGTTTTCACAGCGATAATAAAATTGCAGATGTCATCTCTGCCTACGAAGAGGCTTCTCTATCGGGCGATTCGAGTCGTATCGAGCAATTGATCGAACAGATGGATCATTTGAAAGCCTGGGATTATGAGCAACGGGCAAAACAAATTCTTTCACAACTGAAAATTAATGATTTTGATCAGAAGATAGAGCATTTGTCGGGTGGACAACTCAAACGGGTGGCTTTGGCAAATGTCCTTATCTCGGAACCTCAATTGTTGATTCTCGACGAACCGACCAACCACCTTGATCTTGAAATGATAGAATGGCTCGAAGAATATTTGAGACACAATAATATAACGTTGCTGATGGTTACTCACGACCGTTATTTCTTAGATCGGGTTTGCAATACGATTTTGGAGATCGATAAAAAATCGCTCTATTCTTACAAAGGAAATTATGGCTATTATTTGGAAAAAAGACAAGAGCGTATCGATGCACAAAATGCCGAAATTGCCCGGGCGAATAATTTGTTGCGCACCGAACTCGAATGGATGCGCCGTCAGCCTCAGGCCCGTGGTTCTAAGGCAAAGTATCGTATAGATGCTTTTTATGAGTTGGAAAAGAAAGCCAAGCAGGAGCGTGAAGTCGGGAATGTGAGACTGGATGTAAAATCTTCGTATATCGGGTCGAAAATTTTCGAAGCAAAACATCTTTCAAAACGGTTTGGTGATAAAAAAATCTTGGACGATTTCAATTACGTTTTTGCCCGTTACGAGAAAATGGGAATTGTCGGGAACAATGGTACCGGAAAGTCAACTTTCATTAAAATATTGATGGGACAACAGCAACCCGATAGCGGGGAGATAGAGATCGGGGAAACTGTCCGTTTTGGATATTACAGCCAGGATGGTTTGTTGTTTGATGAACAAATGAGAGTGATCGATGCCGTACGCAATATCGCAGAAGAGGTCTCGTTGGGTGACGGACGGCGTTTGTCGGCATCCCAGTTTCTCCAATATTTCTTGTTTACCCCTGAAACCCAATACAACTATATTTACAAATTGAGCGGAGGAGAGAAGAGGCGACTTTACCTTTGCACGGTCTTGATCAAAAATCCCAATTTTTTGGTCTTGGATGAGCCGACAAATGATCTGGATATTGTTACGTTAAATATTCTGGAAGAGTATCTCAGAACTTTTAAGGGTTGCGTTATCGTTGTTTCTCACGACCGTTATTTTATGGATAAGGTTGTGGATCATTTGTTGGTCTTTAAGGGGAATGCCGAACTGAAAGATTTTCCGGGTAATTATAGCGATTATCGCGAATGGAAGAAAATGATCGAAGAAAAATGCCAGCAGGAACTCTCTAAACCAAATAAAGAAATAAAACCGAAAATAACTCCGGTACAGGAAAAAAGTCCCCGCAAGCGTCGCCTGTCGTTTAAAGAAAAACGGGAGTTTGAAGAACTGGAACTTTTAATTCCCCAATTGGAAGAGGAAAAGGCAAAACTCGAATCTGAATTGAGCTCCGGTACTCTCTCCAGCGATGAACTGATAGAGAAATCGAATAGAATCGGAGACCTTATCAACGAAATCGATACCAAAACTATGCGGTGGCTCGAACTAAGTGAGATCGCCCAGTAGTAGATCTATAACTTTCGATAAGAATAGTTTTCATATTTCTTGTTTATATGATTGAGAATTGTTTTTTATTTACAGAATATTCTGTAAATTTGTAATAATAGGGATGTGAGAAAACCGATTTCTTGAAAAGCCAAATTTTCTATATCTAAAAAAGTAATATATGAAAAAACTATTTACGATTATTCTGCTGCTTTCGTTTAGTATCAGTAGTATGTTTCCGGCAGAACGTACTTTATCACAAAAAAAGGCAGTTGCCGCGTCTGTACTTGGCCTTTCTGTATCAAAAATGAAAAATGTATCGGATATCGTTCCTTTGAAAACGATGAAAGCTCTTACGGTTATGGGTTACGCCGATGGCAGTGGATTTGCCATTATTGCCAACGATGAAGCTCATGATGCGGTTTTGGGTTATTCCTTTACTTCGTTTCGAGAAAAAAAACCGGAAAATTTCGACTGGTGGTTAAAGTGCATTGACCGTTCGTTGGAAAATAATGCAGTCGGTAAAGCAGATACAAAAAAGATTATTCAAGAGAAGCAATACGCCAAAGCTGTACCGCAACTAATGAGTACTACTTGGACTCAAAGGTATCCTTTTAATGCCAAATGTCCGCTTTCCTCTACCTCGGAAGATCTGCCGGCAGGATGTGTCGTGACAGCTATGTCGCAAATTATGTATTATCACAAATGGCCTGAAAAGGGGATCGGTACGAATGAATATACTTGGATTCGCGATGATAACGTAGGGCAGGTATTGAGTGCAGATTTCGGCAACACTTATTATAAGTGGGACCAGATGCTCGACAGCTATGATTATAATTATACCGATAGCCAAAAAGATATTATTGCTACGTTGACTTATCATTGCGGAGTCGCTGTCAATATGGATTATTCGCCGAGCGGTAGCGGCGCTGATCTGGTAAACGCATGTACGGCTTTTTATAAATATTTCGGATATAGTGAGAATGTTCAGATGCGATGGAGTAGATTTTATGGAGAGGATGAATGGATGGACTTGGTTTTACGCGAACTGAATTCGAAGCGACCGATACTATATTCCGGATTGACAGAAGCATATGCATCGCATGCATTTGTGATCGACGGATATGATGCAACCGGTATGGTACACGTCAATTGGGGCTGGGGAGGCGATTATGACGGTATGTATGACATACGCTTGCTTAATCCGGTTCCCGGAACCAGTTATAGCGTAGGACAATATATGATTGTCGGTATAGCAAAACCGTCAGATGAAAATATTCCGTATTATTGTGAACTGTCCAATTCAAGCGATATTAAGTTCAATATCAATGGTGATCGTATTACCTCCGATATTTCTCCTATCGCTTATAACGAATCGAACAAAACTATTTATGGGAGATTTGCTGTTTTGATCGAGGGTGAAGGATATTTAAGGGAATTACAGTCTCAAGATTATTCTTCATCCGGAATTTTACCGGGGAAAGTCGCTATTTTTAGGTTGTATGCAAATTTGCCGAGTGATTTACCGGACGGGACATACCGTATCTATTCGGCATTCCTTGAAACCGGAAAAACCGAATGGAAAGAAATCCGTTATACACCGGGAAAGGTGAGCGGATATATATTGAAAAAACTTAAAGGTGAATATACCATTGAAAGTTCCGTTTCCGGAATTGCACCTGTCAATTATCCCGATAGTGTAGGGGAGGGTATAACTCGTGTTTATGATATAAATGGTAAGTTGGTTTATTCTGTACCGTCTATGTCTTTTAGAGAGGATGATATTCCCGGTTACGGAATATTTATCGTACGATATGGCAAAGATGTAAAAAAAGTAATGAAGTTGAGGTAACGGTTTTGTATAAAATATGATTCTATTTCTGGAAAATCATTAATTTGAAGAAAAAACATCCTCTTGTCTTTACCTGAATCGAGGTGGAACAAGAGGATGTCCTTTATTGTAACTTTTTATTCTTCTGTGTATCTCACGATTGTCTGTTCCCGATCGGGTCCGACAGAAACAATTTTGATGGGGACTTGCAGCTCTTCTTCCAAGAACGAGAGATAAGCGTTGAATTCTTCCGGAAATTCATCTTCACTCTGCATTTTGGTCATGTCGCATTTCCATCCCGGGAGTTCCACATATACCGGTTCGATAGAATCATTTATCTCAAAAGGAAATTCTTCGGTCTCTTTACCGTTTATCTTGTAGGCAACACAAGCCTTTATGGTTTCGAAAGTGTCGAGTACATCGCTTTTCATCATGATGAGGTGCGTGACACCATCGATCATGATTGCATATTTCAACGCCACCAAGTCGATCCATCCGCAACGGCGTTTGCGTCCGGTTACGGCACCGAATTCATGCCCGATGCTGCACATCTTTTCGCCGTCTTCATCGAGTAGCTCTGTTGGGAAAGGTCCGCTTCCCACACGTGTACAATAGGCTTTGAAAATACCGTAGACATTCCCGATTTTGTTGGGAGCGACTCCAAGACCTGTACATGCCCCTGCGCAAATGGTATTGGATGAGGTCACAAATGGGTATGATCCGAAATCGACATCCAATAAGGTTCCTTGAGCACCCTCTGCAAGTACCGATTTCCCTTCTTTCAAGAAGTTATTGATAACATGCTCGCTATCGATAAGTTTAAATTGTTTCAAGTATTCCAGCGCTTCAAACCATTGAGCTTCCAACTCTGTAATGTCATATTGGTAATTGAGCGATTTTAGAATCGTCTCGTGACGAGCTTTTGCCTTTTTGTACTTTTCCTCGAAGTTATGCAATAAATCACCGATCCGTAATCCGTTACGGCTTACCTTGTCAGTATAAGTAGGGCCGATACCTTTACCGGTAGTCCCGATTTTCGAATCACCTTTAGCTGCTTCGTATGCTGCGTCCAATATGCGGTGCGTCGGCAGTATGAGGTGTGCTTTTTTCGAGATATACAGGCGTTGTGTCAAATCATGTCCGCTTGCAGCCAATGCTTCAGCTTCTTGTTTAAAGAGCACGGGATCGAGAACGACACCATTTCCTATGACATTTATTTTTCCGCCTTGAAAAATACCTGAAGGGATAGAGCGAAGTACATATTTTTGCCCATCGAACTCCAGTGTATGTCCGGCGTTGGGTCCCCCTTGAAAACGAGTGATAATGTCATATTTAGGGGTTAGTACATCGACGACTTTTCCTTTGCCTTCGTCGCCCCATTGTAAACCTAATAGCACATCTACTTTCATACGTAATGTTTCTTATTTTAGTGTAATCTTTCTTGTTTCTTTGTAAAGGTTATTTACGAGTCGTTTTTTTTCGTTCAGCCTGGTTGCATCGGCTGCAAATCCCATAGACATAGAGAGCATAGTAAGAAGTCGTAAATTTACCGAATTTTTTATTCTCCAATACATTCAGTAATTCCTGATCTTTTACTTCTTGCACTTTCCCGCATTTTGTACAAATCAGATGGTGATGGCTCACCATATTGTATGATTTCTCGTATTGGGCGGGATTATAGCCGAATTGGTGTTTCCTTATCAAACCGGCATCGACAAGCAAATCTACTGTGTTGTAAATCGTAGCCCGACTTACTCGATACTCGCTTTGTGACATGATATCGTATAAAGAATCTACGTCGAAATGCTCATTCGTCGAATATATTTTATCCAATATCGCATAGCGTTCAGGCGTTTTGCGGTGTCCTTTCGCTTCTAAATATTGAGTAAGTTTCTGTCTTACGATTTCTTTTGTTTTATCTTCCGGCATGATATTTTTTGTAGGAAACAGGGCAAAGATAATTAATTTTTATAACAAGCACAATGAAACGTTGGTTCATTTATCTTTCTTGTAGCATCCTAATCCTTACAAAATTCATACTCGGAAAGAATCTCTTGTGCAAATCTTTTTTGTATGTCATCGGCCTCTTTTTCTGCAATAGCTTTGAATGTATCGGCTATATGTTTTGCCTGCCGGGGATTGCTGTGCATGATTCGCTTCAGGCAGTTGAGAGCTGCCGTTTGTGTAGCGACTTGCTGTCCGTTGTAGGTCAAAACGGATGCTATAAGTTTCTCCGTAGTCTCTTCGTCGGGATATATCTTTTTTATCATCAACCGATTGAGGAGTTGATAGCCGGTGTATCGAAGAATATCCTTTTCTGATGCAATCCATTCTGAGGCCTTTTCCATCGCAAACGGAAGTTCGGTAAATAGATTCATGCAGCACATATCTGCAATTTCGGTATAAGGAATTTCTTCAGCCCATTGTTGCATCTTTTCAGGAGTCATCTCTTGTGCCGGATATAGCCATGTCGCCAATATTTTCGATTCTCTTACCTGTTCGTTCCAAAGGTGCTCGGCGATTTCTGCATTGAGAGCAAACGATTTGGCAATATCTCGTATTAGCGGGAGGGTAAGTCCGAAGTTGATGCGGTATTCCATCCCTTTTTCCCGCATGCTTGTCGAAACGATCCCGTTCATCGCCATTCTGAACCGTTTCTTTATCTCTCGTAAAGTCTCTTCCATAGGAATAAATTTTTTCAAAAGTACTCAGAAATCTTTGTTTTTCCCTTTATTAAACAAAAAAACGGATAAGTCCATTGATGAAATTATCCGTTTCCTTATTCTGTTTTATATTGTTAGTCGTTATAGGTAGAGAGCGGAGAATAGTCTTTCGAATAACGCAACATTTGTTCGGCATACCCTTCGTCGTACGAAACCTTTACATCGATAATATTACCCTTATCATCTTTTATCGGGACATATACCGGATTGACAAATCCTTTGTATGGGGCGATATTCAGTTTCTGATAACGGTCTAATACCTCTTTGTGCAGAGTCGGATCTACTTTTACGGCATATGTTTCGACAAGGTTCTTGCCGGCCTCATAATCTCCGGTAGATTTGATCCGTTGTATTTCGGCCAACAGTTCGCCCAATAACGAGCGCATTTTTTCATAGTCGTTTATCACTACAAAAGTTTTTCCGTTTTTCTTTTTGAATTCTACGACTTTATCCGGAGCCCCTTTTTCCAGTACCCACGCTGCAATCAGTTGTCGGTTGCGCATGTGAGCCTCTTCTATATTCTTGCCGGGGGTGATACGCGTCAATTGAGTCATAAGTCCGTTCATCATATATTTGTAATACTCCGATTTATAGGCATCGGCCGTAGGCAATAGTCCGAGCGATACGATTTTAGGATCGGCAATATAATAAAGGGCAAACAAGTCGGCTCGCGCTTCCTCGAGAGTCGAAGTGTATGCTTTTAAGGCATCGGGGTCGGTGCCGGGGAGTAATTTGCCCGAAGCATGTCCGAGGCATTCATGCAAGTCGGTATGTAAATTATCGGCTTGGAATCCGTATTTTTCCATCCAGTCCCGTTCCGTATCGCTCCATACGAATTCTTCGGCAAAACCGTTTCCTTGTGCTGCTTTATCATAGGCCTCCGTAATATTCTCGATGGTTACCGATTTCGATCCGTGGTCGTGCCGTATCCAGTTAGAGTTGGGCAGATTGATCCCGATAGCCGTAGAAGGATAAGTGTCGCCCCCGAGAATAACTGCGGTGATTACTTTGGCCGATACCCCTTTTACATTCTCTTTTTTAAATCGGTTGTCTACCGGCGAATTGCTTTCGAACCATTGGGCGTTGTTGCTGATGATCTCAGTCCGTTCCGAAGCCTCTTTGTTCTTGAAGTTGACCAAAGCCTCCCAACTGGCTTTCATGCCGAGAGGATCGCCATAAGTTTCAGTAAATCCGTTTACGAAATCTATATCCGAGTTTAGGTCTTTAACCCAAAGAATAGCGTATTCGTCAAATTCTTTTAAATCGCCGCTTTTGTTATAAGAGATCAATTTCTCGATTACGGCTTTTTGCTGTTCGTTTTCTGCAACAGCTGCAGCTTTTTCGAGCCAGTACACAACTTTCTCCAAGGCTTCCGAATAGCGACCCCCAACTTTATAAACCTGTTCTTGGATTTTCCCGTTTCGTTTCACCAATCGGCTGTTGAGCCCGTATGAAATAGGAGTCGGGTCGTTCGGGTCTTTCATTTTGTTGTAAAATTCTTCGGCTTCGGCCTGAGTCACACCATCGTAGTAATTGCCGGCAGATGTTGCGACGAGGTCTTCACCCTCGGTCTGGTTTACCCGTTTTGCCATAATTTTAGGATTGAACATTACCGGAGTGATGTCATTCAACAGGTCTTTTATGCTTTCTCCTTTCTTTAACGGTAAACTTTGGGCGGGAATCGAACTGACAGCTTGTACGAAAAATTTCTGACTGAATTCGGGTTTGAACTTGTCGGTAGAGTAGTGGTGATGTATTCCGTTTGCAAACCAGACTTGTTTTAAGTAGGTCTCTAAAGCCTTGAAATCTTTGCTGTTGCGATCTCCTTTATATTGGGTGTAAATCGCCTCTAAAGTCCGACGGATAGCCAAATTCCATTTCCCGTTCTGGTCATATAAAATATCACGACCTTGCAAAGCGGCTTGAGAAAGATAGTAAGCCAGTTCTTTTTGCTTTGGGGTCAGGTTTTCGAATCCCGGAACTTTATACCGAAGTATTTCCAGATCGGCGAATTTTTCGACCGAATAGAAATTTTTCTCGGCTGCCGATATTTCGGGTAAAGTCGAAAGAGTAGCTGCTGCTATTATCATACAAATAGTTTTTTTCATTGTCATTTTGTTTGATCTGTGTTTCAACATATATGCAAAATTACAATCTTCGGGTTAAAGAAAAAAGGATTCGGCGGCAAAACTGTACAGAAAGATGCCGTTACATTATGGGAAGAAAATGAAATGCAATTTTCGTTTTATGCAGAGTATCTTCTTTAAATCAATAATTAAGAGGTGGTTAGTATGTCTTGAGTCCGATAATATTTAGGCGAGAAGCCCGTGTAGCGTTTAAAAAACTTACCGAAAAAAGAGGGGTTGGGAAAATTCATCTGAAACGCTATTTCCTGAATGGTTGCATTGGAAAATTTTAAAAGAAAGATAGCTTCCGTTATTAAGATTTCATCGATCCAGTTAGAGGGAGTTTTTCCGCTTACCTCTTTTATGACAGTCGATAGGTATTTCGATGTTACGCATAATTTGGATGCGTAAAAGCATACTTTCCGTTCTTTTTTGCAATACTGTGATGCCAATTGTATAAATCGTGAAAAGTAATCTTGTTTTCTGTTTCGGGGAACATTTTCAGTTTCGGGAGATTCGGGATTACTTGCCAAACTGATTATATCATAGAAAAATGTTTCTAATGCTGCATGATAGGCCGCTTTGGTCCATTCCGAGAGTAGAACGGTTTTCATTCGTTCCTGTATATTGCCCAACATTCGGACAAGCTCGTTTTTTTTCTCTTTCGGAATAGAGACTATCGGAGTATGGGATTTTTGTATGAATAATGGAAATAGTTTGTTCCAATGTAAAAAGTTCTTTCGCAAGTAGTTTGGGGTCATGACCAATCCTGCAACAGTACATTTCTTTTGACATTCTATTTTGAGAATATGGTTGGGTAACTGTATCAATAAAGAGTCAGACTTCATTACGTGTAATCCCGAATTTGACAAAATATTCAATTCACCTTCAATACAAAATAAAAAACCATAGGCCTCTACTTGAAAAGGCAGATGTTTTTCTTCCGGGTATATCGTGTGATACATTACCATACAACCATCGAAAATATTTTCGTTATTATCCGAATATAATTGGGTTATGCCTTCGAATGTATATTTTTTTATTTGTGTCATATCAAATATTTTTTCTTGCGATAGATTAAAGTGTCGTTTTTTACGAATTTTTTCGGTAACTGACAACAGCCCAGATATTAAGTATGATAGCGAAACTCAGTAAAGCCGCCAATTGTGGCATCAATTCAGATATTCCACTTCCGCGTAAATAAACGGCTCTCATTACTTGGATGAAATATTTTAACGGATTGAAGAAAACAATCGTTTGGGCCCATTGGGGCATACTGGCAACGGGCGTAAACAATCCGCTCATCAATATCAGAATAATTATGAAAAAAAACATGACAAACATCGCTTGTTGCATGGTGTTTGAGTAGTTTGAAATAATTAGTCCGAATCCGGAAATCAGGATGATGAAAATCAGTGCGAAAAAATATAACGTAGATAAATTTCCGACAGGTGAAATCCCATATAATATTTTAGCCAATAAAAAACATATACTCAACACGATGAACCCTACAATCCAGTAGGGAATCAGTTTGGCCAGGATAAATGTAAATTTGTTTACCGGAGTTACGTTGATCTGTTCGATCGTGCCTATTTCTTTCTCGCTGACAATATTCAATGCCGGGAGAAAGCCGCAGAGCAGGGTAAGTAGCATTACCATGAGTGCCGGCACCATGAAGAACTTATAGTTTAAGTGTGGGTTGAATCGGTTTTGTATCGATATGTTTACGGCCGAAACTGCCTTGTTGTCGGCGCTTTTCCACTCTTGTTGTATTTCTCCTGCAAAACTGTTTATGATTTCCATCATATACGAACTTCCCAAGCCTCCTTTTGTCCCGTTTACCGTATTGGCCGAAATCAGTACATTCGTATTTTTTTCTTTTATAAGGTCTCTTTCGAAAAAAGGTGGAATTTCGAGAATGACGTCGATAGAACCTTTCTCGATAGATTCCATGGCTTCCGTATATGTCGGAGCGATTTCTTTCAGCCGGAAATATTCTGAAGCATTTATTTTGTTGATCAGTTTGCGGGAATAGTCCGAGTGGTCGTTATCGACGATGCACAAATTGATATTCTTTATCTCGAGGTCGGCAGCCCACGGCATTAATATCATCATTATGCAGGGGAAGATCAGAATCAATTTCGGCATAAAAGAATCTCTGATCATTTGTTTAAACTCTTTTTCTATCAAATATTTTATTTTCATATTATTCGAGCCTGTTTTTGAATTTCTTTAAACTTATGCTGATCAATATTATCGCCATGATTATGAGTATCGATATTTCTTTCCAGGCAAAGCTGATGCTTACCCCTTCGATCATCAACTTCTTTACGATCATTATGTACCATTTGGCCGGGATTATATGTGATATCCATTGAAGGATTGCAGGCATGCTTTCTACCGGGAATATCATCCCCGACAACAACATGGTCGGCATCATCAATATCATTCCTGACGCCAGCATGGCGGCTACTTGTGTTTTTGTCAAAGTCGAAATGAGCAGTCCGAGAGATAATGATACGAAAATAAAAAGAAGAGATATGACAATCAATCCCAACAAACTGCCGGCAATAGGAACGTGCAATACATATACCGATAGAAGAAGAATCGTAAACAAGTTTATGCAAGAGAGCGTGAAATAAGGAACCGCCTTTGCCAGAATGATAAAAATCGGTTTCATCGGAGAGGCGAGTAAAACTTCCATTGTTCCCATCTCTTTTTCTCTAACGATCGATATCGATGTCATCATTGCGCATATCAGCATTAAGATAAGTCCCATAACCCCCGGTACAAAATTGTAGGCACTCTTCATTTGCGGATTATAGAGCAGTTTTATGTCCGAGTTGATATGTATAGGTATGTTACCGTTCGATACCATTCCTTGTTGTCCGGCAGCAATGATATTGGCGGCATATTGGGTGAATGTTTTTGCCGTGTTGGGGTCGGTTGCATCGGCAATAATCTGTATTCCGGCCTCTCCGGTGTGCAGCAGGTTATTGCTGAATTGTTCACTGAATACGACTACCATATCGATTTTACCCTCTTTAAATACTTTATCGATCTCTTTCTCGGTTTGTAAATAACGGGTTACGATAAAATATTCGCTGGCATCTATTTGCTCGATAATCTTTCGGCTGGTCATATCTTCGTTAGGATTCAGTATGCCTACCCGTATATCTTTTATATCGGTGCTGAGTGCAAAACCGAAGATGATAATCTGTATGATAGGCATTCCGAGCAGAATCATCATGGTTCGTATATCCCGGAAAATATGATAAAATTCTTTATGTACAAAAGCTACAAACTGTTTCATGTCAATCGGCTTTACGAGTTGCCTTGCGGGCTAATTGCTGGAAAACATCTTCCATGCTTTGGGCATTATATTGTTGTTTCAAGTTTTTGGGCGAGTCCAGTGCATCGATACGTCCGTCGACCATGATCGATACTCTGTTGCAATATTCCGCTTCATCCATATAATGTGTAGTGACAAATACGGTTATTCCCTGATCGGCAGCTTGATAGATAAGCTCCCAAAACTGCCGGCGTGTTGCCGGATCTACACCTCCGGTGGGTTCGTCAAGAAATACGATTTTGGGTTCGTGAAAAATAGATACGGAAAATGCCAGTTTTTGTTTCCATCCCAACGGCAGTTCTTTTACCAACGTGTTGCGCTCGCTCTCAAATCCGAGCCGTTTTAGCATGATGTCCGTTTTTTCAGAAATCTGCCGGTCGTTCATCCCGTATATCCCGGCAAAAAGGCGTATATTTTCCCAAACTTTGAGATCTTCGTAAAGTGAGAATTTCTGGCTCATATATCCGATGTTCTTTTTTACCTCTTCAGATTGCCTGTATATGTCGAATCCGGCCACTTTACCTTCTCCCGATGTCGGTTTGCTAAGACCGCAAAGCATTCGCATCGCTGTCGTTTTCCCGGCGCCGTTAGCTCCTAAAAAACCGAAGATTTCACCTTTGAAAACCTGAAAAGAGATGTGGTCTACTGCCGTGAAATTTCCGAATGTTTTAGTCAGATTTTTTGTCTCAATCACAATGTTGTCCATATTATCCGTTTTGTGCAAGTTGCATATAACAATCTTCTATCGAAGCATCGATTTCCCGAATCATAATTCCTTTGTGACCTTTTTGTTGTAGCCACTGCTTCAGGTCATTTGTCGTTAAATCATCTCTCTTCAATGTGATATGATGCGTTTCTCCGAATGTGAAACAGCTATCGACCGAAGGGTGCGACCGCAAATCGGTCAATAGTTTATACATTTTGTCACTTTGTACCGACCACAGCATCTTTTTGAAGTTGGCGATAATATTCTCGGGAGTATTTATTCCGATAAATTCACCCTCTTTGATTAGTGCAATTCTATCGCATAAGCGAGCCTCGTCCATATAAGGTGTAGATACCAAAATGGTGATTCCTTGGTTTTTGAGCCGTTTCAGCATTTCCCAAAATTCTTTGCGGGAGACCGGATCTACACCGGTAGTAGGTTCGTCAAGGAACAAAACCGAAGGCTTGTGTATGAGAGCACAACTGAGAGCCAGTTTTTGTTTCATGCCTCCCGATAAGGCTTTGGCTTTTCTGTCTTTGAACGGTTCTATTTGCTGATAAATATCTTTTATCAAATAGTAATTGTCTTGGACATTGGCTTGAAATACGGATGCGAAGAATTTTAAATTTTCTTCTACCGACAGATCACCATATAGAGAAAATCTGCCGGGCATATATCCGATCTGTTTGCGAATCTTTTTGTAATCTTTTATGATGTCCAACCGGTTAACCGTAGCCGTTCCGCTGTCGGGCAGAATAAGCGTTGTCAATATTCTGAACAAACTCGTTTTCCCTGCACCGTCGGGGCCAATGATCCCGAACAACTCTCCCGAAGGCACCGCGAATGAGATACCGGTGTCGGGCTCCTTTCGTCCGAGAGCATATTTGTTTTTGTAAGACTTCTTTATGTCGTTTACTTCAATGGCTTGCATGTGGCTTTAATTTTTTTTGAGAGGGGAGGGCGTGTAAAATTACTCTTCGTTTTCCGAGAATCTTACTTCTCCGTACATCCCTATTTTTATATAACCATCATTTTTTACCGATATTTTTATGGCATAAACGAGATTGGCCCGTTCATCTTTTGTCAATATGGTTTTGGGGGTAAATTCTGATTGCGACGATATCCATGTCACTATGCCGGGATATTCTTTCCGTTTATCGTCTCCGTAGTCTGAAATCACCGTTACTTTTTGTCCCACTTTAACCTGTGACAATTGTACCGACGTAATATAAGCCCGGAGATACATATTTTCGATATCTGCCACTTTAAAAAGAGGCTTTCCGACGTTTGCCAACTCTCCGGCTTCGGCATATTTGGCAAGTATCGTCCCATTGATCGGACTGCTGATGATACATTTTTTGAGTTGGTCTTCTACTTGTGCTACTTGAATTTCAAGAGCCGAACGCTGTTCCGTAATGCTGTTGCTGTTATTCCGTAAAGTAGATTCCTGGGCCTTCAACTGTTTTTCTAAAACAGCGATTTGGCCGTTAATATCATCCAGTTGCTTTTCGTTGGCTGCATTCGATTTGAGCAAGTTGATGATTCTTCTTTGTTCGATCTGAGCCGTTGCGATTTGTTGCCGTGTCGCAGCGATTTGTTTGTTTATATCCGGTCGGTTGCTTTCGACAGAACGGCTGTTCCGTATTAATTGTTCCTTTTGTAGAAACAGTTGCACGGTATCGATATAGCCCAATCTCTGGTTGGCATTTACGACCGATCCTTCATCGATGCCAAGTTGTTCTATTTTACCGTTGGCTTCGGCCGAAACGATAACCTCGGTTGCCTCGAATGTACCCGACGCATCCATATCATCACTGTTGTTTCCACAGGCACATAAAGTAATGAGGCCTGATAATATCCCGTATTGATATATCTTTTTCATATTAATTATTTATTGTATTTTTCAGATTATATATAGCCATTAAATATTGAATCTCATGTAGTTGCTTTGCCTGCTTGGCTTGATCGGCAGCATTGATTTCACGTAGGAGTTCGGTTACCGATAATGTTCCGTTCTTTACTTTGATTTCGGCCGCTTTTTTTATGTTGTCCCGTAGCAGGATGATCTGGTCATCTTCTTTCATCAGATCCCCGATTTTTTTTATTTCGCTGTTGTCTTGTAGCATTTGTAATCGGGTGTTGAAAAGAAAGGTCTCTTGTCTGATCTGGTTATCCCGTATATTTGAATCGATAATTTTCTTTTCGTTTTTCTGGGTATAGAGTGTCCCGAAGTTCCATGATACCCGTATGCCGGCTATATAATAGGGGGTAAATTCGTTTTTCAGCATATTCAGTCCCGGATTTCCGTATGCCCCTTGTATAAACAGACCTAATTTAGGCATATTCGAAGCCGAAAGTGTTTGTTTCTGAGTTTGGTATAAGAGATGCTGTGCCTCGAAAAGTTTCAATTCGGGACGTTTTATCTCATTCCCCGGAAGTAGCGTTATGTCCGGTTTTTCTAACATTTGACTACCGGGAATATCTTCACCGATCATTGCTCCGAGCATTCTAAGATAAGCCTCTTGTCCTGTTTTTAGCTCCGTATTGCGTTGTCTGGCATTGATTTGTTCCACTTTTACGGCATCCAAATCGCTTTGATTGGCAATACCGTTTATCATATATGATTTGATCTGGTTGTAATTCCTCTCCAACTCTTGTTGCAACAATACATTTTGTTTCAACTGTTCTTCGATGAGGAGAATGCCGAAATAGAGTTGGTTTACTCGGTCGTTTAATTCATACATTTCGACATCCAGTTTTTTACTGTTGACATCAGAAGCGGCCTGTGCACTGTTTTTTTGAGAACGAATCGTGCCTCCGTCCCAAATCACCTGATTCAACTCGATCGATGCTTTGTACTGGTCTTTATTCAATCCTTTGATATTGATACCGGGTATTTCTATGGGAATTGCGGTAACATCCGATTGATAGGTTGCCTGAGCCGAAAAGGAGAGTTGTGGCAGGTATCCTTTATTGGCGTTTGCAAGATTATATTCCAAAGTTTGCTCTATCAGTCCGTATTGTTTTATTTGCGGATAATTGGCTATTGCTTTTTCGTGACAACTTTCCAGCGTGAGTTGCCCGTAGCCGAAAAGAGTTGACAAGCAAAAAAAGAAAATTCCTAAAAAGATAAAACGTCTCATGGGGAATTGTTTTATGGTTAGCATCTGTATTTTATGGACGGAGTCCGTTTGTGATAAGAATAATCGCTTCTTTCTTGCGAGCTTCTACGATCTGCTCGAAGTCTTCGGGTGTTTTCCCGGCCATTGTGCAGAGTGTAGGATATGCAAGGAATATAAAGACATTCATCGATAAGATATCGAAAAGTAGAGTTTCCGATTCTATCGGACGAATCTCTCCTTGCCGAATAGCTTGTTTGCGCTCTTTCTCAAATTGTAGAAAATATGGTTTTATCTTCTCCAGCAATAATTTCCGTAACCATTCGGTATGTTGCGTGTTCGAATTCAATTCGTTCAAGATCAATCTCGGCAATTTTGAGTTTTGCAATAAAATAGAAAAATGAACTTCGATAATCTGTCGTATTCTCTCAAGAAATGGAACTTTTTGTTGACTCAATTCGAACAATTTAGGAATTATATATTCCAATTTTTTTTCGAAAATGCGGTTAAATAGGTTCTCTTTTGTGCGGAAATAGTAGTGTATCAATGTCTGATTGCACCCGGCCATTTTGGCAATTTCCGTTGTTGATGTATGAGCAAAACCTTTATCTAAAAAAAGCTGTTCTGCAGCTTTTAATATTTCCAGTTCCATGTTGTGGTGTGTTTCGGTGTTTGCCATTTTATACAGTATTAATATAGTTATTTGATTAATATATTTAATTATATTATTTAATAGGTTTATTAAAAACGCAAATAAATATATAAATTTAGATTTAGGCAATAATAAGGCTATTATTTTTTGTTAAAAACGCCTTTTCTATCTAATTGGTTGGAAAGCGACCTGAAAAAACAATCTCTGTTTTTGAAAAGATTGGTGTTTTTATATTAGGCTATTTTGTGATTGTTTTTCGTATGGCGGTAATGTAGGGTTTTAAAAGTAGAGATAAAAAATACGAATAGTGTAGGGAAAAAAGAAATTCTTTCCCTACACTATTCGTATGTATTGTTCAATAATATAAAACGGGTATTTGTCTGTTTAGATTTTAGACAAAGCCTGTTCTATGTCTGCGATAATGTCGTTTACGTCTTCAATTCCGACCGACAAACGAATCAGGTCGGGAGCAACTCCGGCTTCGATCAGTTGTTCGTCGGTGAGTTGTCGATGGGTATGGCTTGCCGGGTGCAGGACGCATGTGCGGGCATCTGCGACGTGAGTAACGATACAAGCTAATTTTAAACTGTCCATAAATTTGATAGCATCTTCACGTTTCCCTTTCAGTCCGAAAGCGATAACCCCACAAGACCCGTTGGGCAGGTATTTTTGTGCCAGGTCATAATATTTGCTGCTTTTTAATCCGCAGTAGTTGACCCATGCGACTTTTTTATTAGCCTCAAGGTATTCGGCAACTTTCTGAGCATTTTGACAATGACGGGGAACACGCAGGTGCAAAGTTTCTAACCCGAGGTTTAATAAAAATGCGTTTTGAGGAGATTGTATAGAACCTAAATCGCGCATCAGTTGAGCCGTAGCTTTCGTGATGTAAGCCATCTTTCCGAATGCTTTTGTGTAGGTCAGTCCGTGATACGACTCATCCGGCAGCGTTAATCCGGGGAATTTGTCGGCATGAGCTTCCCAGTCGAAGTTTCCACTGTCGACAATTGCACCTCCGACACAAGTAGCATGTCCATCCATATATTTTGTTGTAGAATGGGTCACAATATCGGCACCCCATTCGAACGGACGACAATTGATCGGTGTGGCAAAAGTGTTGTCTACAATCAGGGGAACACCGTGTTTGTGCGCAATTCGAGCAAATTTCTCAATGTCGAGAACATCAATGCTCGGGTTCGATATTGTTTCTCCAAACAGCGCTTTGGTATTTGGACGGAAAGCTTTGCTGATTTCTTCTTCGCTGTCATCCGGATTGACAAATGTGCACTCGACACCCAATTTCTTTAATGTTACACCGAACAAGTTATATGTTCCGCCGTATATAGTGGACGAACATACAAAATGGTCGCCGGCTTCGCAGATATTGAAGATTGCATAAAAATTGGCAGCTTGTCCCGATGACGTCAACATGGCACCGACACCCCCTTCCAATGCTGCTATCTTAGAAGCTACGGCATCATTCGTCGGATTTTGTAGCCGGGTATAAAAATAGCCCGATTCTTCCAAATCGAATAGCTTTGCCATTTGTTCGCTCGTATCATATTTGAATGTAGTACTTTGATAAATGGGCAATACCCTCGGTTCTCCATTTTTCGGAGTCCATCCCCCTTGTACGCAAAGAGTTGCCCGACTGAAATCTTTTTTCATATATTTATTTGTTTTTGTTGCATTAAAAATTAAAGTCGGTTACAAAAATAGAAAATAATTATTGATGATAGTGATAAGACGAAGGCTTATCTTTATTGATAGTGGAAGAATTAGATGTTGTTGGCCGGTATTTTTGAGAATTTGATACAATTAATTTTATTTCTGAGACAATATTGCTATAAATTGAGAAAATATTCCTGTTATTATTTCGGCGCAAATTTTACATTTGAGCCAAAAATTTTATTATATCATGAAAAAAAATATTTTTGTAGTTATTGTCCTGCTGTCATTATTTGTAAGTGCTAATGCTCAATGGAAGCCTGTCGGCAATAGAATTTTAACCCCTTGGGCTGAAAATGTGGATGTAAATTCGGTATTGCCGGAATATCCCCGTCCGATTATGGAGCGTAGTGAATGGAAAAATCTGAATGGTTTATGGGAATATGCCATAACCGATTTCGGGCAAAATCTTCCGGAGAAATTTGACGGGCAGATATTGGTACCTTTTGCTGTCGAATCGGCATTGTCGGGTGTCGGGAAAAAAGTTGGGCGTGAAAAAGAGTTGTGGTATTGCCGTACGTTTACAATTCCATCATCTTGGAAAAATAAAAAAGTTTTACTCCATTTCGGAGCCGTAGACTGGAAAACCGATATATGGGTGAATGATATAAAAGTAGGCAGCCATACCGGAGGGTATGCCCCTTTCTATTTCGATATAACATCTGCTCTTGCAACGAAAGGCGATAACAAACTGCTCGTGAAAGTTTGGGACCCTACCGATGATGGTTATCAGCCGCGGGGCAAACAAGTGAAAAATCCCGGAGGCATTTATTACACTCCTGTTACGGGTATTTGGCAAACAGTATGGTTAGAACCTGTTTCGGACAACCATATAGAGCATTTGCGCATTACACCGGATATCGACAAACATTCGCTGACCGTAGAGGTCGATCGCAATCTCATCTCTGCCGAGGATATACTTGAGGTTAACGTTTATGATGAATCGAATTTAGTGGCAACTGCGCGCAGTATCAATCGGCAGCCTGTCGTTGTGTCGATGCCTCGGGATTGTAAACTGTGGAGCCCCGATTCGCCCTTTTTATACACATTAAAAATAACCTTGAAAAATGGTAATAAGGTTTTGGATCAGGTAGACAGTTATGCCGCAATGCGTAAATATTCTGTCGGCCGCGATGCATCGGGAGTTGTCCGGTTGAAATTGAACAATCGCTTTTTATTTCAGTTCGGACCGTTGGATCAAGGGTGGTGGCCCGATGGATTATATACGGCACCTACCGATGATGCTTTGAAGTATGATATCGAAAAAACGAAAGAATTGGGCTTTAATATGATAAGGAAGCATGTCAAAGTAGAGCCTGCACGTTGGTATACGCATTGCGATAGGCTGGGTATTATTGTTTGGCAAGACATGCCGAGTGGAGACCGGGCGCAACAATGGCAGAACCGCAGTTACTACGAAGGTCCCGAAATGTATCGTTCTGCAGAATCGGAAGCTTGTTACCGGAAAGAGTGGAAAGAAATTATCGATTATCTCTATTCTTATCCGTGTATAGGTACTTGGGTACCGTTTAATGAGGCTTGGGGACAATTTAAAACCGTTGAGATTGCAGAATGGACAAAACAGTATGATCCTACCCGTTTGGTAAATCCGGCAAGTGGAGGAAATCACTTTACTTGTGGGGATATGCTCGATTTGCATAACTATCCGACTCCCGATTTATATCTATATGATGCGCAACGTGCCACGGTTTTGGGCGAATATGGTGGGATAGGATTTATTGTAAAAGATCACCTTTGGGAACCTGACCGCAATTGGGGATATATTCAGTTCAATTCTTCGAAAGAGGCGACCGACGAATATGTAAAGTATGCAAACCAATTGTATAATATGATTTCTAAAGGATTTTCTGCCGCTGTTTATACGCAAACTACTGATGTAGAGGTCGAAGTTAATGGTTTGATAACCTATGATCGGAAGATTGTAAAGCTGGATGAGAAACGGATAAATGAAATAAATACACGTATTTGTAACGCATTGAATCAGTAAATTAATTCGGATAATTATTTATAAAATCTCAGATCGTCATTTGAAAGATCTGAGATTTTAATTTTTTATATTACTTATGCAGTATTGACAGAAAAGAATCGTTTATATTATAGTATGTTTGTTAAATCAAGATGATACAAGAAGAGGAAAATGTTTGAAATATATCATGAATATTCTTTATAATTATATATAATAAATCTCTTGCCTAAAGATAAAAAAGATATGGCAATACGTAATTTATTGGATGTTAAATCAAGATCAGAATTGAGAGAATGGTTAATACAAAATCATGACAAGGAGCCGGAATGTTGGGTTGTGGTCAAACGAGGGAAACCTATTGACAGTAAAACTTTTTGGTATGTCGATGCCGTAGAAGAGGCTTTGTGTTTCGGCTGGATAGATAGTACGACTAAGAGGATTTCAGATGTCGTAACAGCACAAAGACTTTGCCCTCGAAGATCTCGCAGCAATTGGTCGGAATTGAACAAGGAGAGATGCCGCAGAATGGAACGGCTTGGTTTGATGACCGATGCAGGGAGAGCAGTTTTGCCGGATATGTCGGAAAAAGGTTTTGTAATAGATAAAGATATTCTTCGGAAATTGCAATCCGATCCGTTGGTGTGGAAAAATTTTTGCCAGTTCCCTGATTTGTATAAACGGGTTCGGATAGATACCATTCAGATAAAAAAACATCAGCCGGAGCTTTTCAAAAACCGGTTGAATAAATTTATAGAAAATACGCGGAAAGGCATTCTTTACGGTGAGTGGAATGATAATGGCCGGTTATAAAGTGGGGGAATAATAAAAGCAGATATTTATGTAGAATAGTAGGATACGGTCAGGGGAAATATTGCAGAATATAATATTAAAATAGTCTTTATCTATGAAAACCAAAAAAATATTAGGAATAGTAATGCTGTCCTTGTGCTTGTTTAGTTTTGCAGGATGTGAAAATGAGGATGAAAGAAAAATAACAGGTTATAAAGAATATGTCCTTACCCTTGCATCCCATAAGATTCCCGGTGTACTTACAGCCGAAGGAGAAAATTATTTGACAAATGTATATGCCGTAAAGACAGAGCAATCTGATGAATGGGAAAGTTTGGGCAGCATTGGCGGATTTGATTTTGAAGAAGGGTATGAGTACAAGATAAGAATCAGTGAAACCGATTATTTGGATTATAGAATGGGACAACCGGCATGGTCCGAACGTAATTTGCTGGAGTTACTCTCCAAAGAGAAAAAGGATTCAGAGGCTTTACCCTTACACTTTATTCCCGAATGGTATTATAAAGATCGATTTATGCCGGAATACAAATATGCGATAGAAGCTGATAGCAAAGAAGTCATTGAAGCGGATTTAAAAGCAAATCCTATTCTTCCGCTAAACGATCACTATCTTTTGTATGATGCCGGATTTTCGAAATGGATCGTTATGGATGATGGAAATAATACGAAAGGACAAGGGTACATAAAAAAGACGGATGTGGAGGATCCGAATACAGAATTTCCATTATCATACAAAATGCTTCGACCCGAAGGTCAAATTTGTGGTACGATGAAGTGGGATTTTATGAATGAACTTGACGATGAAAATATATATCATTCGTTTGATGTATTCATTGTTCAAAATGCCTCACTAAAAACAGATATTATCCGGAATATCGCACCATATTTATATAAAGATCTTACAGATTATTATGTGAGTAAATATCCCGAAGCCGGGGTAAAAACGGTTGTCGTCTCCTTTGCTCTCTCTTTGCAATAGACCTTAGACTCGTCATGTACGATATAAATTTTGAGATCGGATATGAAGGGGATAACCTAAAAAACATATTTCGATAGATATCTAAAACAAAAAAATATGGGAGAAATTTGTTCTGTATAATATTTTTTGTAATTTTGCACTCACAAACATCGCGGGGTGGAGCAGTGGTAGCTCGTTGGGCTCATAACCCAAAGGTCGTCAGTTCGAGTCTGGCTCCCGCAACTAAAGAAAGAATAAATTAAGTAAAGTGTGTCAAGACAATAGTCTTGACACACTTTTTTTATTGCAATAAAGTCGATAACCTTTGAAGAAAAGGCAGATATTGAAAAATGTTGAATATTAAAGAATATTAACCGTTAAGCGGGTCGATTAATAAAACATAAAGTTTATTTTTAAAAAACAAAGAACTCTACATTGCAGAAAATTTATAAGTAGTGTAGTTGTCGATTCCTATGTTATGAGTTGGAGATTAGCCTTATAATTGTATGATTTCCTGTTTTGAATTTGATCGGAGCTATCTTTTTAGTGTAGGATGTTAAAAAATTATATATAAAATTTATCTGTTAAATAACTAATTATAAAATAAATATCCATGAAACGTTGTACCCTATTTTGTATTTTCTTTTTGTCGTTTGTTGCATTGTATGCGCAAAAAGCGCAAGAAGTTTCTTCTCCAGAATATTCTCCGGTAGGAGTTGTTCCTGATTGGGTGAAAGAAAAAGTCTCAACAGAGGAATTTCAGTTGTGGAAGACTATGAGCAGTATATTCGAGGTAGATTATAGTTTTTTGAGAAAAGAAATGTCTCTTGATAAGAAGAAATTTCTTTATGAAAAAATTATCAAACCGACGTGTGTCGCTATTGAAAAAGGGGAATATACAAATCAAAAAGGGGAGTTATATACCGTAAATATGTTTCCAAATATAGATACCGGTGCAAAATGGGAGCAAGAAATATTGTTTCGCATAGATGAACATATTCGTTTTTGTAAAGATAAAGCGGTTATTTATCAAGCAAAAAATGTGGAAAATACAGATCTTGAATGTTCTGTATGGTACACATACGATGCTGTGAAAGAGGAATGTAACATTCTTAAATGTGATATTGTTCCTACCGCATCTTTTTCTAACTTTAATGTTACATTAAATGCTGAGTACGATAAAGATGCAAAATGGATACGCATCAATTATGCCGGAATTTTTAGCTATCAAGATAAATCAAAGAATGAACAGTCTGTTGCATTGAATGGAGATTTTGTTTTGATGCTAAAATAAGAATTGAATAGAAGTTTATAGATACATATTTAAGCATATTCCTCTAAAATCAAAAATAACAAATATTCCGATTTTAGAGGAATATTCATTTAGCTTTTTATTGCAGTCTATCATGGTAGATGTTTCTACCCTTTCCTCCCTTTAGAAGCCGATATGAATTGGACGGCAGGTTTTAATCTTCCCTTGACACTTGTCCATAAATACGGGTGCGTTTGTTTTAAAGCTATTATGGCGCAGCCGAAAGAGCATACAGAAC
>CASFRL010000140.1 GCA_949297285.1 uncultured Bacteroidales bacterium | reverse complement strand
CCATGAGCCATCAATATCTGAAAATGATAATAGGCTCTGAGAGCGTAGGCCTCTCCCATTATCTTGTCATGTTGCATTTGATCTCTCACTTCACTATCGGGGCTCCATTGTATCACATCAGCCAATGATATCAACTTATTGAGATAAGCGATAATCTCATAAGAACTATTCCATGTCGACATGGGATCATACAACGAAGACCAACCTCCGGAGATCATCTTCACATACTCACTACTTTTGTTATTTGTCACAGCATCATCGGTCGCGACTTCAGAAAAGTCATAACCTGTCGGCAAACCGGCATAAGCTTTCATCAAAAGGCCGACGGCATAAGAAGCATCTTCTATTACACGTTCCTCACCATAAGTATTGTCTAATCCCGGCTCAAACATATCACATCCGGAAAACGAGAAAAACATGGATGCCGACAGCAAGCTCAATATTATATTTTTTGCTTTCATTTCTTTAATTCTATTAATGATTAAAACGATACTTTAAGACCTAACGCATAATAACGGAACTGGGGTTCACTGCCAATATTCAGCTGACGTTTCTTGACATCTTGTGCTGCCATCAGCAAATTAGAGCCTCTCAAATATAGGCTTAAATCTCGAATAAATGTCCGTTTCAATAAACTATTCGGGAAATTATAATTCAACTGTACCCGGCTCAGAGAGAAATAATCGGCTTTTCTCATCCAGAAATCAGATGTGCGATTATTATTGTCATTCTGCAAAGAACTTAAACGCGGATAAGTTGCCGTAGCAGCGGTTTCGGGTGTCCACCGATTCCAAACTTCTTCCGAATATTTTTTATTTCCATCTACCCAATAATAATTATTGTTATAGATTACGTTGTAACCTGTTGCACTTTCGCCCAAAATAAATAATGAAAAATCTTTGTATTTGAATGTCAAATGGAGGGCTCCGGTAAAGTCGGGATTCCATTTTCCGATCATCACTTCATCTTCTTCATTTACAACTTGGTCGGCATTCTGGTCAACATAACGGATATCTCCGGGTCTTACCGTACCGAATTTTTGTTCGGGAGCAGAAGCGATTACGGCATCATCGTTGAAAAATCCCATATTCTGCAATCCGAATATTGCGTCTACCGGTTTTCCTTTACGATATTGATAGTCATTATTGAAAGCCTCATCACGAATCACTACTTTCGAACGGGCATACAAAACATTCAGTCCTGCGGTCAATGAGAAATCGCCCCATTTCTTCGTATAGCTCACTGCTGCATCGAAGCCCATATAACGATCGGCGTTATAATTCTCATACGCATAGAAAGAAGAGATATATGACGGATAGTAGCTGCTGCGTTTGATTACCTGACCGTCGTAACGCGTTACGAATGCGTTGACATCAAATGCTAAAGAGTTGTCTAAGAGCGCACCCTCTACTCCGACGTTCAAACTTTTCTTTTTCTCATAGCCCAAATTGTTGTTACGGATACGATTTACATCCAAAATGACATTACTATAATTAGCCGTCGGATCTCCGTAAGCATAAGAACCGTTGATGTTATAAGCATCGCGATACAGATAATAATCGAAATTCATATCTGTAAGCAGAACGCCTCCCGAAGCCTTTAATTTCAAGAAATTGACAAGTGCGTCTTCATTCCAGAAATCGCTATTGCTGATAATCCATCCTAACCCGAATGTCGGAGAGAATCCTGCACGATGTCCCGGAGCCAATTTTATAGAATTGCTAAGCGATGAACTGAAATCGGCAAAGAACAAATGCTTGTAATTATAAGCGGCACGTATTCCCAGATGAGCATATTTTTCGAGCAATACCGTTCCGTTAGCCGAATTGGTGCTATAATATCCGATCAAATTACCTTCGACATGATGGTCATCAGCAAATGTATGGTCATAATCGAGGTCTACGTTTACAGCAAAACGGCGAGACATACCTCCACCACTCAAATTCTGTACTCCGGTAACCTCATCTTTATTAATCTTTGTCACAGATGCGATTTTTCCGGTAGCATCATCCCAAACCGGTTCGTAAATAGCATAAGTATTATTTACCGATTGGTCATAACTATTGTACATATCCAAAGCTAAACCGGCTTTTAATTTCAACCCTTGAAGCAGGCTGTGCAAATCGAACTCAAGTCCTGCATTCACTTGTGACGTACGTTGTATTGTCTCGCGATATCCACCTAAAAACAAGTTTCCATATACATTATCCTGATACTGACTCGTTCCGCCCAATACATAATCGCCATTTACGCGGTTTGCAGCTTCAATAACCGAAGGATCTTGAAAGAGGGAAACCGGCAGCAACGGAGCATAATATTGCGGTTGATAAGTAGTAGATGCTGTCCAAAAATCGCCATTCGGACCTTTATCAAGATCGATTATCATAGAAGCATCGATATAACTTCTAATATCATCGGTAATTTTAAAATCGACATTTCCTCTGATATTAAACCGGTTATTTCCTGCGCCATCGACATTACCGATCTTATAAAGAGAATTGTTACTGGTCCATCCGACATTGGTATAATAACGGGTTATTTTGTTTCCACCACTAAACTCGGCTACGGCCCGTGTCGAATTCCGTACAGAACGAAGGAATTCTCCGTCATAATAATCTACACTGGGATACCGATACGGATTTTCTCCGCTCCGATATTTAGCAATCAACGTCGGGTCATACTGAGGATCCAATCCGTCATTTTTACGTGCTTCATTAAACAAAGTCATGTAATCGGCAGAATTCAAATATTTCGGATAAGAGATAACGGTAGACAAACCTTGTTCTATTTTTACATTTATCTTACGTTTCAGGCTATTTCCACGCTTAGTCGTTATCATAATTACTCCGTTCTGGGCTTGAGGTCCGTACAATACAACAGAGTTGACATCTTTCAATACAGAGATTTGCTCTACTTCTTCCATATTGATTTCTTCAGCACCCCGAGGCAGCCCGTCGACCAATATCAAAGCATCTCCATAACCCCGTATATTGGTATTGAGCATAAGACCCGAAGCATATCCTTTTAACAATTCGTTTAACGATCCGGCCTGATCGGTTTTCAACACTTTATCAGGATTGATTACCGATACGGCACCTGTCACAGCACCTTCTTTGACCGTTTTAAAAGGCATATTTACATAATCTTCAGCACCAAACAAATAAGGAGTTTTTTCCAACACAACACCTGTTTCATCAGGATTGTCGATAATTCTCGTTTCATAACCTTCAGCTTCTACCAAAATAGAAGACAAGCGAGTTATTTCTATCGTAAAACGACCATTTTGATCGGTAAAAACGCGTTTATCACCTTCATCTCCATAAATTACAGCATTGGGTATAGGATTTCCTTGACTGTCCTTCACATAAGATTCAAGAAGCACAGTTTTCGACTTCTCTTCCTGAGCCCAAATATTCTGAGGCACAAGTCCGCCTGCGAACAGGCAACAAACGACAAAAAGCCGCAGATGATTATATATTTTAATTTTCATATTCTGTATTTTTCATTAGTAAAAATCTATTCGTTCACTCAGGAAATATTACCAACCCGGATTTTGATAAAATTCAGGATACAGATTCACATCAGCTTCCGGGAACGGCATCCAATAATGTTTCATTTCAAATACTTTTGTCAAATAAAG
>CASFRL010000139.1 GCA_949297285.1 uncultured Bacteroidales bacterium | reverse complement strand
TGAACCGTCTGCACCAATTCGACAAAGTCGAAATCGTACAGATACAACACCCTGACCACTCTTACGAGGCCTTGGACGAAATGATCGCCCATGTGCAAAGTTTGGTCGAAAAACTTGAACTGCCGTGGCACATCTTGCGTCTTTGCGGTGGAGACATGAGTTTTACGTCGGCCATTACGTACGACTTTGAAGTATTCTCTGCAGCTCAGAAACGGTGGTTGGAAGTAAGTTCTGTATCCAACTTCGAGAGCTATCAGGCAAACCGCTTGAAATGCCGCTTCCGCACAAACGATAAAAAGACTCGGTTGGTGCATACGCTCAACGGCAGTGCTTTGGCTTTGCCGCGTATCGTAGCGGCCTTACTCGAAAATAACCAGACACCCGAAGGAATACGCATCCCGAAAGTACTGGTTCCTTATACAGGATTTGACATTATCGACTGATTTTTTCAATATTCTAAATAAAAAGCATTTTCCCACAATGAGAAAATGCTTTTTTATTATCCGACTTATTGAGGCTGCCCGTTCTCTAACAAAAATTCATCGATAATTTTCTTAAACTCGTTTTTATCGATGGCCCCTTGTATCATCTGCGGTTGCCCTTTCATGGGGATAAACAGCAATGAGGGGATAGAAGTAATGCCAAAAGCATTGGACAACTCTTGTTCTTGGTCGGTATCGACCTTATAAATATAAATACGGCCTTTATATTCTTTCGCCAGATCCTCCAAAATAGGAGCTACCATTTTACACGGTCCGCACCAAGTTGCATAAAAATCGACAATGGCAGGTTTATCGCCACGATAAATCCATTCATTGGGATTCTCTTCATAATTCATGACCTTTTCCAAAAATTGTTTTTGGGTCAGATGTACAGGCGCACTATCGGTCCCATTGTCCAAAACCTGAGTTTTCTCTTCCGAAATGGTTTCTTGTTTCGATTCTCGCTGTCCGTTGTTGCAAGCGACCAACAAGAAAAGTGCACAAACGGCAAACATAAACTTTTTCATAACCAAACTTTTTTATTATTTATCACAATTTTTCTCAAATATCGGTTTCAAAATATCCGGGACAGGGACGCTTTCACAATGCATTCCCTGCAAGCATGCTTTACCTTTCTCTGTAAGACAAAAATACATCTGACGCTTATCTTGTTCTCCTAAAATACGTTCGACAAGCCCTTTCCGCTCGACAGACGCAATCATTTTAGAGGTATGCGAACAGGTCATTCCCGTATTCCCGGCAATTTCACCCGATGAGAAAGTCCCGTCTTCCAAACAGCAGAGAACCATCGCCTCATTCAACCCGACACCATGGATTTTTTCAAAATCCTGTTCAAAATCACTCAACGCCCGATATATCTCGCGCATAACACATATACTTCTCATATTCTCTTAAATAAAAAGATTCACATTAGACTCATCGGCCTTAGCCATATAGGTTGCTACACCTCCGATCGAAACGTTATCTAACAACTCCTCAGGCCGAATACCCATAACGTCCATAGACATTTGGCAAGCTATAAATTCCACTCCGTTTTCTATTGCCTGAAGGCGCATGGACTCGAGTGAATCTACCCCTTTTTTATTCATCAAAAAACGCATCATGCGCTTTCCCAATCCCCCCATATTCATCTTCGACAGTTTGAGTTGCAATGAGCTGGAAGGTAACATAAGGCCGAACATTTTACCAAAAATATCTTTTTTTACCTTGGGCCTCACCTCTTTCTTTATAACATTCAATCCCCAAAAAGTAAAAAATATAGACACTTTATTTCCGGTTGCAACGGCTCCGTTTGCCAATACAAATGTTGCCAGAGCTTTGTCGAGATCATCACTGAACAAAATAAAAGTTTTCCCCTTGGGCATATTTCCGGCAATCGGGTTGTCCGAGTTTTCTCTTTCTCGTTTCTCGATGACAGAGATAAACTTTCCTGACGTGTCGGATTGAGCGATAAGCTTATGTCCGGTTTGTTTACACCATGCAGCACTATCTCTCAGAAATCCCGGATCGGAAGAGAGCAGTTCGATACGTTCTCCTACGCCTATTTCATCAATACTTTTCTTCAATTTAAGTATCGGTCCCGGGCATTGCAATCCGCAGGCATCTACGGTCAGGACAGCCGCCGGTTTCTGCACCTTCTGAGTATCTATATCATCCATTTCCGCATCCGAATTGCAAACAGGGATCTCGGGACGAAGAGAATGTATTGCCGCATCGTAGGTTTTATATCCTCCGGACAAATTCCTTACGTCGTTAAATCCATGTCCCCGCAAGATACAAGATGCCAGATACCCTCTCAACCCGACAGCACAATATACATATACCGGTTTGCTTCGAGATATTTCGGACAAACGATCTCTCAATTCGTCCAAAGGAATATTCTGAGCACCCTTGATTGCACACAAGGCAAACTCTTCTGCCGTGCGGACGTCCAACAACGTAACCCGATCCAGATCCAGTCCGACCAATTCGCGCCAATAGAAGGGAACCATTTTTTTCTCCAATATGTTTCCGGCGACATATCCGGCAATGGCAACCGGATCTTTTGCTGAAGAAAACGGCGGAGCGTAGGCATGTTCCAACAAAGTCAAATCATATACCGTTCCGCCATGTTTTATCACTTGTGCAAACTGATCGATACGCTTATCGACACCTTGATATCCGACAATCTGGGCTCCATACAATTTTCCGGATTGCCTATCGAAAGTAATTTTTATCGACATGGAAGAGGCTCCGGGATAATAACCGGCATTAGAACCCGAGTGCGTAATAGAAGAACAATAATCGAGGCCTTCTTGTTTTAATCGCTTGGCCGGTAAACCTGTGGTTGCCACCGTCATATCAAAAACTTTTGCAATGGCCGTACCGATCGACCCTTCATAGCCAATCATATCTCCCTTACACATATTATCGGCAGCAATACGACCTTGACGGTTTGCCGGACCGGCTAAAAAATTCATCCAAGGTTTTCCGGTCAACGGATGCGGATATTCTATGGCATCGCCAACTGCATATACATTGGAGTCTGATGTTTTCAGAAATTGATCGACAACGATGCCTCCTCTTTCTCCGATTTTCAATCCGGCTTTTACGGCCAATACATTATTGGGCTTGACCCCGATAGAAAGGACGACCATATCGGTTGTGACAACTCGGCCGCTTTTAAAATGCACTTTCAAGCCTGCATCGGAACGTTCAAATGAGGTTACACTTTCGTTTAACAATAAATTTACCCCTTTTTGCCGCAAATGCCCGTGTATCACAGCTGCAATCGAATAATCGACCGGAGCCATCACCTGATCTGCCATTTCAACAACGGAGACATCGATCTTATTGTGAAAAAGATTTTCTGCCATTTCCAATCCGATGAATCCTCCTCCTACGACAATTGCCCGCTTTACTTGCCGAGAGAGAATAAATGTCTTGATATTATCGGTATCATCAACATTTCGTAAGGTAAATATCCCCTCCGAATCGATGCCCGGAAGAGGAGGCAATACCGGAACGGCGCCCGGCGACAGGAGCAATTTATCGTACGATTCGGTATATTCTTCTCCTTTACCATTCTTCGCAACAACTCGCTTTTGCCCGAGGTCTATGGAAATAACTTCTGATCTTACCCTAACGTCTATATTAAAACGATTTCCAAAAGTTTCAGGGGTCTGAACAAACAATTTTTCCCGATCTTTTATTACGCCTCCTATATAATAGGGCAATCCACAGTTGGCATAAGATATATATTTGCCTTTTTCAAATAATATAATCTCAGCTTGTTCATCATTCCGTCTAATCCGTGCGGCTGCCGTTGCTCCTCCGGCAACTCCTCCTACAATTAAATATTTCATATTCTTTTTTTTCTTATAAAAATATTTTCTGATGGAAAATAACAACAATGCAAATGTACATATGTTTTCTTAAAAAACAAATTTCCAGCAGAAAATATCTACCTAAATCTTCCAATAGGCACAAAATGGCTCAAAAAGAACGCGATACATCCTTTTTCGCCAAACTCAACATAAAAGAATTATAAATAAGGGGAAGGAGACTACCTCTTTGCTTTTTGTTTTTCGTATTCGGCAACAGTAAAGCACAGCTCGTCATACCATGCTTGACCGAATTTACGGATCAGAGGCTCTCGAAGAAACTGATATACCTTTACTCCCTCTTTTCGCCCCAAAACTTCAGCAGCTTTACAGATTTTCCAACGATGATAATTTACCGCCGTAAAGGTATCATAAACCGTAAGACGTATAGGATACAGATGACAAGAGATCGGTTTATAAAAATCGACTTTTCCTTCTCGATAAGCTTTTTCTATGGCACAACAACACATGCCGTCGGCGCCATAACAGGTAAAGACGCAATCTTTCCCGTTAACGATAGAGGTTACCAAGTCGCCCTCTTCATCGACATAGGCAACTCCCTGCTCTTCTATTACCTGACGGGCAGCAGGGGTCAGATCGTTCCATATTACAGGTAATATCTCTTTCAGTTTTTGCCGTTCAGCTTCATCGATAGGAGCTCCTGCATCACCTTCAATGCAACAGACACCCCGGCATGCTTCCAGATTGCAGACAAATTCTCTTTCGACAACATCAAAACTTACCAGTTTATCTTGTATTTGCAACATACGTTCTCTTTATTAAAAAGCAATGGATAACAGATCCTGCCCATTATCCATTGCATATAAGATTCGTTAAGTTTTTTATAATCAATCCTCAATCAGACATTTTCCGGTCATCTCGGCAGGAGGTTCGATACCCAAGATATGGCAAACAGAAGGAGCCACATCTGCCAAAATACCGTTTTCTACTTTAGCCGATTTGTTTTCGGTTACATATACAAACGGAACGGGATTTAACGAATGAGCCGTATTGGGTGTGCCATCACTGTTCAAAGCATGATCGGCATTACCATGATCGGCAATAATAATCGCTTCATAGCCATTTGCCTTGGCGGCTTCGATGGCATCTTTTACACAAGCATCTACGGCAACCACAGCTTTTTCGATCGCTTCATATACCCCTGTATGACCTACCATATCTCCGTTTGCATAATTCACGACGATAAAGTCATACTTGCCTTCATTAATTGCAGCGACAAGTTTTTCTTTTACCTCATAAACACTCATCTCGGGTTTCAGGTCATAAGTAGCCACTTTCGGAGATGGTACCAAAATACGATCTTCGTTATCGAACGGCGTTTCACGTCCGCCGTTGAAGAAGAATGTTACATGTGCATATTTTTCGGTTTCGGCGATATGAAGTTGTTTTAAACCTTTCGAAGCCAAAAATTCCCCTAATGTATTTACGACATTTTCTTTGTCGAACAAGATATGTACTCCTTTAAAAGAGGCATCGTACGGAGTCATGCAATAATATTGCAGACCCGGGATCGTATGCATTCCGAATTCGGGCATATCCTGTTGAGTCAAGACAATAGTCAATTCTTTGGCCCGGTCATTCCGGTAATTGAAGAAAATAACGACATCTCCCTCTTTGATCGTGCCGTCAAAGTTTGCATTGACAATCGGTTTGATAAATTCGTCGGTGATTCCTTCTTCATAAGACTCGCGCATAGCTTGGGCCATGCAATCGGCTTTTTTCCCAACACCATTCACCAGCAGGTCATAGGCTTCTTTAATACGCTCCCAGCGTTTATCACGATCCATTGCGTAATAACGGCCGATAATAGAAGCGATTTTCCCGGTGCTTTTTTCACAATGAGCATACAATTGTTTTATAAAACCTTCGCCACTTTTAGGATCGGTATCCCGACCATCCATGAAACAATGGATAAAGACATTTTCAAGGTCATATACTTTAGCGATGTCGCAAAGTTTAAATAAATGATCGAGAGAACTGTGCACACCTCCATCAGAGGTCAACCCCATGAAGTGAATATTTTTCCCTTTTTCCTTTGCGTACGAAAAAGCAGAAACTATTTCCGGATTTTTCAAAATACTGTTATCGGCACAAGCCCGGTTTATTTTTACCAAGTCTTGATATACGACACGTCCGGCACCGATATTTAGATGTCCGACTTCCGAGTTTCCCATCTGACCGTCCGGCAAACCGACATTCTCACCGGAAGCTTGCAACTGAGAGTTAGGATAAGTAGCTAACAAATAATCCCAATACGGTGTTGAAGTATTGAAAATCACATCGTCTTTTGCATGATCGCCGATACCCCAGCCATCTAAAATCATAAGAAACGCCTTCTTTTTCATTGTGTATTTGTTTTTATAATTACAACCTATTTTTCAAATGCGATGCAAAGGTACGAAAAACAGAAATATTTTTGCATACCGAAGTCTTGTTATATGTTATTTTTCAAATAATTCACGCTAAAAAGTTATCTCCGATTCATTTCTCTGCCTATCTGCAAAATAAAAACCGCTCCAGAATCACTGAAGCGGTTTTTATATAGCCTTCGAAAAAACAATTAAATTTTCTTTTCTTTAATTCTGGCTTTCTTACCGGTAAGTGCACGCAAATAATACAATTTTGCACGACGAACTTTACCTACTTTATTTACAGTAATGCTGTCGATAAATGGAGATTCGATCGGGAAAATTCTTTCTACACCTACATTTTCAGACATCTTGCGAACTGTAAAACGCTTTTTTTCACCGTGTCCGGAAATACGGATAACGACTCCACGATATTGCTGGATACGCTCTTTATTTCCTTCCTTAATACGGTATGCTACGGTAATCGTATCCCCGCTTTTGAATTTCGGGTGTTGTTTTCCGGTAGCAAATGCTTCTTCTGCAACTTTAATAAGATCCATTTTTAATAGCTATTTAAAATGTTTATATTGAAACGCAATATAACAGGGTACTCTCCTCCTGTCAGAGATTACGAAAAGCGGTGCAAAGTAACAAATTATTTATCAGATAACCAAATCATAACTCTTTTTTATCTGCAAATCGACTTCTTTTGCCTGCTGATGAAGCCAACCGGATTACTCAACAACAAATAAACGTTAATAATGATACAGCGTTTTCTCTCTCCGATAAAGTTTGTTATTTTCGCAATAAAGAGAAGACTTTGATCAAATTCAAGTAAGACTGCTATGCGAAAAAAAATTCTATCTGTTTTTTTCTTTTTGGCATTTATCACGTTAGCGATACAGGCGGAAACAAAAAAAATCGTATTTATCCATACGAACGATACCCACAGCCAAATAGAACCAATATCGAAAACTGCATCTAAAAATCCCGACATGGGAGGCATTTTAAGAAGAAAAGCAATTATAGACAGCGTAAGAATTGCCGAGAAAAATGTGTTTTTAGTCGATGCCGGAGATTGTGTGCAAGGAACTCCGTATTTTAATTTCTTCCAAGGGAAACCCGAAATTGAATTGATGAACGCCTTGGGCTATGAGGTGGGAACCATAGGCAATCACGAATTCGACAATGGAGTAGCGTCTCTCGCGCAAATGTATTCGCTTGCGAAATTCGATATCGTCAATGCCAATTATGATGTCAGCCAAACGGCTTTAGCGTCTAAAGTAAAGCCGTATGTCATCAAAGAAATTGACGGGATAAAGGTTGGATTCATCGGATTGGGAGTAAATCCGGAGAGTCTTATCGAAGCCAAAAACTTCGAAGGCATTGTTTTTCATGACCCCATCGAAACAGCCAACAAAACTGCGGCACAACTCAAAAGCCAAGGTGTCGACATCATCGTCATCTTGTCGCATATCGGTTTCGAAGAGGGCGATAATGTCCCCAGCGATATTAAATTGGCAGAACAAAGCGAAAACATAGATGTTATTATCGGCGGACATTCGCACACCCTGTTGCCGATAGCCCGAAAAGTAAAAAACAAAGTGGGAAAAGATGTCATTATCGGACAGGCGGGGAAAAGCGGCCTGAATATTGGAATTATAGAACTCACTGTCGAAAAAGAGTAAAAAAGACAAATTATGAATACATCGAAATATATCATCAGCGGAATCATCATCTGCTCTTTGGCGGCTTGTACAACGTCGAATTATGTCATTACAGAAAGCAAAGGATATACCATTCCCGTAACAGCAAGGCTCGACCGGTCGTCCGACCCGAATGTGGCTAAAATCATCGATATGTACAAAACAAAAGTAGATAGCATCACGTCTCGTGTAATCGGTGAATCGGAAACAGCCATGGATGTAGATCGTCCACAAAGCCTCCTATCGAATTTTACGTCCGACTTGTTGGTGGAGACAGTAGAAAAAAACACCGGGGAAAAGTGCGATTTCGGAGTTATGAACATCGGAGGAATAAGAACATCCTTGTCGAAAGGAGAGATTACCGTGGGAGAGATTTTCAGTATTTTCCCTTTTGAGAACAGTATCTCAATGGTTACATTGAAAGGAACGGATGTAAAGGAACTTTTCGACATCATAGCCCGACGCGGAGGTGAAGGAGTCAGCAGGCAGGTCGAAGTCAGAATCGGAAAAGACAGTAAAGCCCACGGGTTGAAAATCGGCGGAGAGGAAATAGATGACTCACGTCTGTACACAATAGCTACCATCGATTATATTGCCAATGGCAACGATGAATTGACTCCGTTCAAGGATGCCGTCTCACGCACCGATCTGGAGTTACGGTTACGAGATGTCATGCTACAATACATTGCCGAGAAAACGGCTAAGGGAGAAAAGCTGAACGCCTCTTTAGACAACAGACTCATACAAGAAAAATAAAAAAAACAAATCGATGAAAATCAGAATACTATCAACACTTTTAATATTGCTTTCTATCACTCCCGTATTGGCTAAACGAGAACCTGATCTTTATAAAAAAGCCGATCTGAAAGAAATGGAGCATTGGGTAGATTCGATTTTCGACTCGATGAGTGTAAAAGAACGCATCGGACAGTTATTCGTATTGGCAGTAGACGTAAATACATCTACGAAAAACAAAGAACTGATCCGCAAATATGTCGAAGAATATAAAGTCGGCGGATTGCTGTTTACAAGTGGTGATGTTCAGAAACAGGCCGAGTTGACAAATTATGCCCAGTCTCTGGCAAAAACTCCGCTTATGATTACGATGGACGGAGAATGGGGACTTGCCATGCGGTTAAAGAACACGACAAAATTTCCCATCAACATGACTTTGGGAGCTATCCGAAACGACAGCCTCATCTATGCCTACGGGAAAGAGATGGGAAGAGAATGCCGCCGGATGGGGATACAAGTAAATTTTGCCCCGGTTCTCGATGTCAATACCAACCCGAAAAATCCGGTAATCGGGAGACGGTCGTTTGGAGAAAATCCGGAGGACGTAGCCCGAAAAGCGATTATTTATGCCAAAGGCCTTGAAAGCGAAGGGGTCATGTCTGTGGGGAAACACTTCCCGGGACACGGAGACACGTCCGAAGATTCACACCACACGCTTCCGACGGTAAATCACAGCAAGTCTCACCTCGAAAAGAACGAACTATTCCCGTTCAAGCACTATATCGACGCGGGATTATCGGGAATGATGACCGGGCATTTGCTGGTCCCGGCATTAGACAGCACAACCGAACTCCCGGCATCTCTCTCGCCGGTAATCGTCGATACATTATTGCAACAACAGTTAAAATTCAGAGGGCTCACTTTTACCGATGCTTTAGAGATGAAAGGGGCATCTTATCCCGATCAGGCCCTTACGGCATTATGTGCCGGGAACGACATATTGCTGAAGCCGATTGTTCCGGGAACTCAAATCGAACGGATAGAGAAAGCTCTGGAGAACAATGAGATATCACACCAAATGATCGAAGAACGATGCCTCAAGGTATTACGATATAAATATATTCTGGGATTAAACCGGTATAAACCGATAGAGACAAAAAATCTTGTTGCAGACTTAAACAACCCCAATACGGAGCGAGTTGCCCGACAACTCTTCTCCAATTCCATAACACTGTTGGAAAACAAAAACAGTACGATTCCTTTTTCAGATCTCGAAAAACGTACGTTCGGGGCACTATCCGTGGGCGTGAAATCGAAAACTTCTTTTCAAAACATGCTACAAAATTATACGGAAGTAACCCCATCGTTGTTATATGCAGGCATGAAACCGGCCTTGGTCGATGAAACCATACAGAACCTCTCAAAATACAACACGATCATCATCGGCATCTATTCCGAGAAAAAAGAGAATGTAGAACTTGTAAAACAAGCTTGTAAAGGGCGAAGACCTATTCTTGTCTTTTTTGTAGCGCCATATGCCTTGCATGCATACAAAGAGATTTTGCCGGAAACAGAAGCTGTCGTCATGGCTTACGAAAGTACGCCTTTAGCCCAGGAATATGCCGCCGAGTTATTATTCGGAGGAATTGAGGCAAAAGGGAAATTGCCGGTCAACATAGAAGGTCTCTATGCAATGGGAAAAGGACTCGAAACCCCGATAACCCGATTAGGATACGCAACTCCCGAAGAGGTGGGTATGGACAGTCGCTCCTTACAAAAAATCGATGACATTATCAAAGAAGGTATCCGTAACAAGGCCTTTCCCGGATGTCAGGTATTGGTGGCCAGAAAAGGGAAAATCATCTATGACCACACTTTCGGATATTTCGACTATGCCCATACTCACCCGGTGAAAACCAGCGACATTTATGACATCGCATCGGTAACCAAAGCAATTGCCACAGTACCGGCAATCATGTTGCTAAATGATAAAGACGAAATTAATATCAACAGCGGAATCAGTCGGTATATTCCGGAAATAAGAAGTACGTTCACACCGGATATCACGATCCGAAAAGTCTTGTTCCATGAAACCGGATTACCATCGGTTATTCCGATTGCCAAATTAGTTACCGATACCCTTCCGGGGAAAGCTGCTTTATACAAAAGCTCCCGGGATATCGATTATCGGATACAGATCGATAAGAACCTGTTTGCCCATAAAGAAAGCAAACTTCGACCCGACCTCTTTTCCTCGGTCAGAGAAAAAAATTTTACTGTCCCTATTGCCGAAAATCTATTTGCATCGCCGGCATTAAAAGATACGATACTCAATACGATTTACCGCATAAAGCCTTTTGAAAACAAAAAATACAGATATAGCGATCTTAACTTCATCCTGCTCCAGAAAGCAGTAGAAAATATTACGGGTGAACCTTTCGACCGTTATTTGACGGAAAATATATTTGCTCCGTTAGGCGCGAACCGAACGACATTCTGCCCATTGAAAAAAATCAACAGAGCCGAAATTGCGCCTACCGAAAATGACGGATTTTTGAGAAAACAGATCATGATCGGATATCCTCACGACGAACTGGCCTGTTTTTTAGGGGGAGTAAGCGGAAATGCCGGATTGTTCTCTAACACTACCGATATGGCAAAAATATTGCAGATGATGCTCAATCGGGGTGTATATGGGGGCAAACGTATTTTAACGGAAAATTCGGTGAAACTTTTTACTCAAACCAAAAGCCGCAACAGTCGCAGAGGTATGGGATTTGACAAACCGGATATCCGGAATCCGCAAAAAAGCCCGACTTGCAAAGAAGCCCCGGAATGTGTTTACGGACATACCGGCTATACGGGAACGGCTTTCTGGGTAGACCCGGAGAACGACCTCATATTTATCTTCTTGAGCAACCGCGTTTACGCCCATCGCTGGAATACGGCTCTGATGACCTTGAATATACGTCC